>NZ_JAHGAH010000071.1:0-18485 GCF_030248475.1 Vibrio sp. D173a | reverse complement strand
CTTCAATTTAAAGTTTTTGACCCCCTAAATAAATAGGGAGATGCTCAATGAATACTGACTTCAAAACTACTTATGTAATTTTAAAGCTATTATCGTTCCAACAGAACGATAATGAATTGACTGTGCTGAATCTTTCGATTCAATGGTCACTTCGTATCATTGAAACCTAATTTGAAACCGAAGTTTCTAATTGGATTATCATCAACGAGTGCCCACACAGATTGATAGGTCTATATTGTTAAAGAACTTGCTTATCAAGAAGTTTTCTCTCAAAGCGGAGGTGCATTCTAGCGAGATAATTGAGAGTGTCAAACACTTTTTTCAACTAATTTTTCGTAGAAGCTTTTTACCTCTCCGACTCTGCTGAAGCCTTATGGCGTCTGCCGTGTCGATGGATGCGCATTATAGGGAGAAGATTTTCTTTGGCAATACTAAAAATGCATTTTTTCTAAAAAAATATGCCAAATGGATACTTTCCATCCAACCTTAAAATTACCCAGAAATAACACTCAAGATCTCTACAACTTACCCACAAAAAGCTGTGGATAACTACTCGTCACTATCGAAGAAGTAAGAAATGCGTGAACGCGGATTGAGGTACTCTTTGATTTTTTCCGGCAATTTAGATGGATGAATCGCATTAACTATCTTTATATCCTTTGATGCAAGGTCGATAATTGGCGCTTGAGTTCTGGGAACCGCTGGATCGTAGACCAGCACATTCGAAACAATAGATGAGATGCATTCACTGAGATAACTAAACCCACCATATTATTAGAAAGCTGAACCACAGTCCCTGGAGGGAACACCCCCATAAACTTAATTAAGATATTAAGGTTCTCTTCTTTATATAGGTGTTTGCAGTTCTTATATAAGTGGGAAAGTGCCGTATATGGGATTTTTTGCTCAGCAGCAACCGGGGTATGGCACAGATTATCAAAAGCGTTAGCTACAATAATCACTTGTGCAAGTTCATCAATCTCATCTCCTTTTAGGCCTTCAGGGTAACCTGAGCCATCACGAAGCTCGTGATGCTGTACTATTACCGTCTTTGCACTTTCTGGAAAGCCTTCAATCTCATTAGCCATATCTAAGCCATACTTGGTGTGCAGCTTTAGATAGTTGCTTTCAGGTTCACTGAGGGGAACTTGCTTCCTTAATATGGCTGTTGGAATTTTGATTTTGCCCATATCATGGAACAAAGCCTCAAAAGAAAGCGCTTTAAGTTGCTCTGCAGAGTAACCCTTCGCTCGCCCAATCATCATCGCAATGACAGCAACGTTGAGAGAATGGAAATAGATATCTTCAAATTCATTCTTTCCGTTCATCAAATGAAGAGTCACATTGTCATCACACATTAACTTCTCAACGATATCGTCGATGAGTTGCTTCGCTTCCCCTACAGCATCAGCAGGTCGGTTGCGAATCTTGGTCATAACTGAACGCATTCGAGCAAGCGAGCGTTCGAATTCTTTTTCGCATTGGATGACGCGACGACGATAAGCACTCAGCTTTTCAATTCGCTTTTGTTTTTCTTGCCATAGTTTTTGTGCTTCAAGATCTAACGCATGATCTTGCTTTACTTCTGCTTGAGGTTGATTCGCCGGTAAAGGGGAGGCCTCGCTTTGATCAGGATTAAAATATACGAACTTCACGCCAAGATGACGGATCATCTCCACTTGTTCTTGGTCTTTAACTTTGAAGCTGTTGAGTAGAAACGGGTGATCGTTCCACTTTAGCGGAAGACGGATATGTAACCCGGGCTGAATACGATCCACTGTAAGTTTAATTGCTGCCACTGTTCCACTGCTGATAAGACTTTGATGATAGGCGTCCGATACTAGTAGATTTTGTAAATGAATTCATCAATAAGGCGCGTGAATAAAGCAGCTCTGTGCATGCCATCAACAAACTTGTACAGAGTAGAGTTAGAAATCGAGTTAGGAAAGTGTGCGGTCTGCTTTACGACATTTTAGTTCCGCTTCAAATACTGGCTTGGTATGTAATTGCTGGTCTTTAATCAAACCCATTAACGTTTGTACAGCGACTCTTGCCATATCACTGATAGGAAAATGCACAGCTGATACCGTAAGGTAGAGACTTTCACATAAATCCACACTATCGAAACTTACTAATGAGATTTGCTCTGGTACTGATATGCGTTTACCCTGCAAGAGCTGCATTACTCCGACCGTCACCTCTTCACTACATGAAAACACAGCCGTCACTTCAGGATGTCGGTGATAAATAGCGGCCATTGCGTCGTTGCCACTTTGACGTCCATAATTACCTTCTTCACACCAGCTCTCGTCTATATCAACACCAGCAGTTTTCATCGCATCAACATAGCCGAGCTTTCTCACTAAACTATTATGACATTGAGAGGGGCCTGTTGTACGGCAATATTTTTATGACCACCAGCGACTAAGTGCTCGACAGCAATTCGACTGGCATGATGATGATTGAAGGTAACGCAGCGCTCCTCGATACCTTCGACAAAACGATCGAGCAACACAAATGGCGTTGGTTGCTTTGCAAGTTCTCGCAAGTCATCATCAGATAGGTAACGACTGTGAAGCACGCAGCCATCGCAACGTAGGTCATTAAAGCGTTAGACAGCTTCTCATTCCCCGTCAGCAGAGTGGTGGCCTCGCGCAGTCATCAGATATGTCTTATACATGTCCAATTCGATCTGCACTTGTTCCATCACCTCACCAAAGAATCCACCCGTGTAGTAAGTAACCAAGAGGCCGACCGTGTTACCCGATGAAGTGCCAGTGAACGAGCAATAGCGCTTGGACGATAGTTAAGCTCCGCCATAGCAGCTTCAACTTTCTTTCTCGTCTCATCGCGGAACTTGCCTTCCCCATTAATAATGCGAGACACGATGGAACGGTTTATTCCCGCAAGTTCGGCTACATCTTTTATCCTTACCATAATACAACTAGACCAAAATACTTATGTTTTATTCGTGGAGATCAAAGCGTTGAACAAGCTTACTGGGTTAGGTATGCCTGAAACTTATCGTATTGACGAAGAAACACATGAAACGGGCTGCTCTATCCCGGAGCTGAATTACGCAACAAAGCCGTCTATCGACGTTATTAATGTGCTTAATCAACACGGAGTTAAAGGTACTTTCTACTTTAACGCTTGGCATTTGGACGGCATTGGAGATGAGAATTAGGAGCGTGTTTTAGAAGCACTTAAACTTGCTCTAGTCACTGGGCATATCGTTGCTAACCATAGTTACGCCCATATGATCCATAACTGTGTCGAAGAATTTGGCCCAAACAGCGGTGCAGAGTGTAATGCAACCGGCAATCATCAAATCAACTCTTACCAAAATCCTGTTTATGATGTGGGTACGTTTGCCGAGAACTTAGCTATATTGGAAAGATACTTGCCGGATATCAACAGTTATCCAAACTATCGCGGTGAAGAGTTTGCACGATTGCCTTACACCAATGGTTGACGTGTAACAAAGACCTTCAAAGCGGAGAGCTTGTGCGCAACTTCTGGCGATCTAAAGCCCTGGGAACCGGGCTATGTGTGTGACACAGGTAATCCATCGAATAGTGTAAAGGCTTCCATTGAAGTACAAAATATTCTTGCGAATAAAGGCCATCAAACTCATGAGTGAGAGCTCGACTGGGCACCGAAGAACTAAGGCATTGCAATGCCAGCAAATAGTTTGACGGAAGCAGAACCTTTCCTAGGCTATGTCGACACCGCTCTTAACAGTTGTGTGCCAAGAAAGATCAATCCTATCAACTCCAAAGCGCAGGAATTCCCTTGTAGTACTCCGCTACACGCAGACAAAGTTATCGTGTTAACACATGAGTTCTTATTCGAAGATGGCAAACGCGGCATGGGAGCAACCAAAAACTTACCGAAGCTGGCTAAGTTTATCCAAATAGCAAAAGAAGCAGGATACGTTTTCGATACCATGGATAACTACATACCAGTTTGGCAAGTCGGCCAGGCATACGTGCTAGTGATTACAAAACGCATTTAGGTACTGTTTATAAAGCGGTTACAACACGTGTCGCAAAACAGGATTGGGCACCGTCTTCAACGTCTAGCTTTTGGACAAATGCCGCTCCTACAACTAACTGGACACTAAACTTTGCTTATGAAACTGGTGATGTCGTAACTTATCAAGGTCTCCGCTACCTAGTCAGCGTACCACACATATCGCAAGCGGATTAGACTCCAAGCACTCAGAACATCTTGTTCACAGCTCTACAGGCTGTTCCTATTATCACCATGTAGTATTTTGCGCGAGGCATACCCCTCGCACTTTTTTTATTTTGAGGCATCATAACGTCGAGGATCTGCCTTAAGCATATGATTATCGGTAGACTGAGTTTATTGGACAGGTACTCCTGATGCCACCGCGAAGGCAACGCTAACTTTCTTCGGCCGTTTCCAGACACCCAAAACGACCAAAGGCCGCTATAAAAGCGACCTTTCTATGTATGGTACTGGCGAGTGACTTGACTGGGCTGGCACTCCTGCCGCCACGCTGAATTTGAATTCACAAACATCTGATAAAACAAAGCCCCGACTTCCGTCAGGCTCTGTCTTAAAATATGGTATCGGTGGGCGGACTTGAAATGCCACACCCTAAGGCAACAGATTTTTACCCCCTTGAGACACATTAGTTATGTCTGATAAATACTGAGATCAAGTTGGGTATTCTTTACGATAACAAAAAGTGTTTGAACTGCGATGGTTCACCGTCGATAACATTGCCACAGCTTAGACGTTACCTTTAACCAATATGATTTATTAGTGACCACAATAGATAGAGGCAGAAAACGTTTAGGCCATCCTGTTCGCTCAGTGACTGTTATCGTGGCACCACTAGGGACTGTAATAATCAATCGAAATAACGACGATGAGTCTACCTTTCTCATAAAAGAGCGAAAATTGATTTTCAATGACCGCACAAGTTCAAGGCACGCTATCAGCAATGTAGGATCACTTAGGTGAAGGGTAATTGTCTGTTCATTGACAAAAAGGTGGATAGTTTTGTCATCCACCTCCATGACTAACGCTCCATGAATACTCAGCATATATTACTCTAAGTTTCGACCTCGAATACTGATGCTACCACTGATAGTCCAAGTCGAATGATCCGATTTTTCGCCAGCACCACTAGGTACACCGATCTCAATCTTGTCCAATTCATACGTTAATTCAGCCTGACGCTCAATAAGCTTATCATACAAAGCCCCTGCCAACTCAGGCCAATTAGTTGTATTGTTGTTTGCATCTGCCATTGCTCTCTCCTACTTGTTTAATCCACACCGCCTTGTTATGGACAAAATAAAATGCCATCTTTTACCCTGCCCTCAAGCTAATAACTTTCGCCAGCTCATACACACCACGCTAAGTATAGACTAGCAATTACTGGCATTTATACCCAAATTAAATCAACGTCTCTAGTTGAGAGAGCAGTATGGCAATACCTACCAACCTCTCACTTATCGCTAAAATAAACACCTTGATATGACATGGGTAGACACATTATAGCTGCTGTAACAACTTACTGCTCTCCAGAATACGAGTCACCGCCGCCATATTGGCTGTTTTCTCTTATATTCAGCAATAAAAAGAGCTTTGTTGCGTAATTCAGTTTAGAGACAGAGTTACCTATTTTGTGCATTTCTTAGTCAACACGATAAGTTTCAGGCGTACCTAGCCCAGTAAGCTTGTTCAACACTTTTATCATCGCGTAAGTTTAACCCACCTGAGCATTGTAACATCTTAAGCTCAGTTGCCCTCCTAGCAGCTGTTTAACTCGATGCATCGCGGTTTCTGAGAGTGAACGTTTGTGGTATCCATACCTTTTTTTCCAATACTTATTTGAACCTTATAACTTCTGACAACCCACGGCGAGGTTTCTAGGGTGACCCCGCTCCCAGAAGGGTGCCCCTTCTCTTGGGAGAATAAGCGCAATGACTCCCTTAATCTTAATAGCAACGTGACTAGCTCTCGTGTCATAAGCCCCATCATCAGATACCTTGAGGATACTTCGGCGTGTTTGTTCCAGTAAATTCGGTAGAAACTACCCCCATCCTTAACCGTCGATAAACTTAGCTCAGCGGCAATAATTTCATGAGTGCTGTTATCGACGGCAATATGCTGCTTTGCGCCCCCCGCTTATCGCCCTTCATCAATCCAAAAAGTCAAAGAGCCACGGTAAATGAGTGATTGGTTGAATGGCTTCCTGTTGGTTGTTTTGTAACGTGGTTTAAGCATAGGGCTACGAGAGATCGTGGACGTAACGGATCAGTTCGTAGGTTCTGGATTTAGTTCCATTGAATTACGCAACAAAGCCGGAGAAAAGTGCAGATAACAGAAAAGGAAAGTCGAGGTAAGCTTTTGATTGTGCAAGAAACAACAAAGCCCCGACGTGAGTCGAGGCTTTGTTGTTTAAATATGGTACCGGTGGGCGGACTTGAACCGCCACGCCCGAAGGCAACGGATTTTGAATCCGTCGTGTATACCAATTTCACCACACCGGCATCTCTGGGCTATTGCCCTTTGATGGTTGGCATTATACGGAAGCTTTTGACCTGCGCAAGCAGAAAAAACTTAAATAACTATCGTTTGCTGATAATTTCGCCACAAAGTGTGACAAAGGAGATCTCATCTTAGCTCAGTCTGCCATTTCACTTTGTTATAACACCAACCATTAAACCCTATAAACGGTTAACGGTAATATCCGAAACGTAACCATTACCAATATTAGATAGCGCACTATGGCTCATTCGCGCCGCGTTATCGGCAATCATAAAGCTGCTCGTATCTAATGACTTGCCACTCGTCTCCCAAAACTCGGTTGCCATGCCACCTGGATATACGGCAATAATTTTCATTGGTTTACCTTTTAATTCCATACGAACGGACTCAATCAAACCTTTCACAGCCCACTTCACCGCACAATAAGTCGATTCTTTTGCCTTTGGCTGTTGTGCCACTGTCGACATCACCATCACAACATTTACAGGCTGCTCTTGATAACGCTTTACCAACTCTTTTAGGGCATGAATTGCGGAGGTGAGATTATTTTCAATCAGCTTTTGAATCTCTTGCGAGTCTTGGTCGGCCAACAAACCAAAATAACCACTTCCCGCACAATGAATCACGTCAGTACGCGCTTGAGGTAACCCATCAAATAAATTCTCCACTTGCGATGCATCGATCAGATCACAACTTCGCACCTGAGCTTTATTTGAGAGGTGTTGAGCAAGCGTATTTAACTTCTTTTCGCTGCGGTCAGTTAACAGTGTTTCTTCGCCTTGGGCATCGTACAACTTAGCGAGCTGTGCACCTAAACCACTGCTTGCGCCTGTAATTACGATCACCTTGCTCCTCTATTACATCATTCGTAATCTTGTTTTCTAAGCAAGGTAACCCATGTTTGGGGCTTTCACAGGTTCCATGGTAGGAAGTTTGAACTCGGTTGCTTTGTTGGATGGTTGATTAGCTTTAGAGCCGTATTCAAGTTTGTGATTTGCCCATAATTAGAGACTCTGTGCGTTAGCTCTCTTTTCACAAGCTAATGGAATCTATATTCTGACGCACAATTTTAAAGGTAAGTGATGGAACTATGACTACTTCTACAACTCTTCCACCAGCAGGCTTTTTTCGTCGACTCGCAGCGTTGTTTTACGACACACTGATTATCCTCGCGATTGAGATGATGGCTGCGGGCGTGGTAATGGCGATTGTTTTCGCGCTTAATGCAGCAGACTTGTTGAACTATGGAGAATATGTGGATGCTGCAGACATGCTCGGAAAGCATCCGGTATTAAGTCCTTTGTTTACCCTGTATCTGGCTGTGGTGTGGATCTACTTCTTTGTATTCTTCTGGACTCGCGCAGGACAAACCTTAGGTATGCGAGCTTGGAAGATGCAAATCCGTAACAGTAAAGATGGCTCACCAATTACGATTACTCAGGCGCTAATTCGTATCTCAACTTCAGGCTTCGGCTTAGCAAACTTAACGGTGCCAATTGACCCACAAAAACGTGGTTTCCACGATATTTGGGCAAAAACCGAAGTTGTTGTCTTACCGAAAGCAAAATAGCGAAACAGCAAAAGCAGAATAGAAAAGGAAGGCAGAGTACCTTCCTTTCTTATGTTTATCGCTTTTGAAAGCCTACAGTTTTCTTCTTAGTAAGGATATCGCGATTGCTAGGAACACCAAGCTAGGGGCCAATGCACCGAATACTGGCGGAATGCCGTACACCAAGGTAAGCGGCCCAAAGAACTCACTGGATATGTAGAAGGTAAAACCTGCAACTACCCCCGAGAGCACCCTCGCTCCCATAGTCACGCTACGCAATGGTCCGAATACAAAGGACAGCGCCATCAGCATCATGACCGCGATGGAAAGCGGCTGAGAAAGCTTACGCCAAAATGCCAGTTCATAACGTGAAGCATCTTGTTCTGTCGCTTTCAAGTAGCTCACATAATCATACAAACCGCTTAGAGAAAGCTCTTCTGGCTTTACCGTTACAACCGCAAGCTTATCTGGCGCGAGCGAGGTGTGCCATTCCATCTGCTCTACGTCACGCTTGGTAATGACGTTCTCATTCTCCATATCCGTGACTTGTACGTAACGCATCAACCAGTTGTTGTCTTGCTGGTAATCCACTTCTTCAGCAAAGATGACTTTATCTAGTTTCTTATCTTCATCGAAACGCCACATGTTCAAACCGTAGAGTTTGTCATCTTCCACTTTTCCGATAAAGATGAAGTCATTGGCATCACGAGCCCATACCCCTGCCCGCACTGATACAATGCTACCACCAGACAAAGCAAATGCACGTAGGTCACGCGCCATCTTTTGCGCTTCAGGTGCGCCCCATTGACCCAACGTCATGACGATAAGCATCAATGGCACCGCGGTCTTAAGCACTGATAAACCGATATCCAACTTAGAGAAGCCCGCCGCTTGCATAACCACAAGTTCAGAGCTTGATGCCAGCATGCCCAAACCAATCAAAGCGCCCAGTAGCGCCGCCATTGGGAAGAACATTTCGATATCGCGGGGAATACTTAACAATACAAAATAAAGCGCATGCATTAAGTCGTAAGCACCACGCCCCACTTTGCGTAATTGCTCGACGTACTTAATGATGCCCGACAAGCCGACAAAGGTCGCCAGGACAAGGGCGGTGGTAGAGATGATGGTTCTACCGATGTAAAGATCTAAGAGTTTAAACACTGCCTATGCGAGCCTCTTCTTGCGAAATTTGTCTTTCATTCTTCGAACGGGAACACTGTCCATCATGTTGGCTAAGATAGCGACAATCAGTAACATCGCATTGATTGGCCACATACCAATAGCTGCAGGAAAAGTGCCTTCCTCGAGCGCAGATTTCGTCGCACTGATTGCCAGGAAGTACGCGAGGTAAATCAAGATAGCCGGGCCCATTTTAGCGAAGCGTCCCTGACGCGGGTTTACCGCAGACAAAGGAATGACCAGCATGGTTAACAGTGGAATACAAACGAACAGCGAAATACGCCATTGCAGCTCAGCTTGTGCTTCAGGATCTGGGTGACCAATCAAGTCTAGCGTTGGGTACGCCTCCCAATCACGTCCCTTTTGCTTCACCTCTCGCTGGCCAATCACCCCTTCATATTGATCGAACTTAGTCACCATGTACTCAACACGAGTCGGCACACCTTCATAACGCGTCCCCTCATGCATGGTGATGATCTGGCGACCATCCGCCAGTTCTTTTACTTCACCAGAAGAAGAGAACATGACGCTAGGCAAGATAGAGTCACGAGGGCGCATCTGTGCGACAAACACATTGCTGAGCGTGCTGTCTTTGATGTCATCAATAAAGACGACAGAAGATCCATCCGGTGTCCCTTGGAACTGACCTTTCTGAAGTAAGTCTACGCTGTTTTCGGCTTCAACTTGATCGTAAAGTTGCTCTACGCGGTCTTGCGACCAAGGCGATAGCCAAAGAGCATTGAACGCCGCCACACCGGAAGTAATGATTGCCAGGCATAGCGCGGCCTGCACCAAGAACTTGTTTCCGATGCCTGTCGCGTTCATCACCACGATTTCACTTTCCGCATATAGGCGACCAAATGTGATCAATATGCCGATGTACAAACTCAATGGCAGCATTAATAGTCCCATTGCTGGCATGTTTAAACCAACCACTGAGAAAATCAATCCAGCAGGAATATCCCCGTCAGAAGCCTTCGCAAGAACACTGATAAACTTCTGGCTCAAAAATACCAAAAAAAGCACGAAGAAAATCGCAAATTGGCTCTTGAGTGTTTCGCGGATCAAATATCTAACAATAATCACGCTGAAATTACCTATACAAAACTTGTTTTTTTGGTCGAATCACTATAGTTTCCCGTTGAACCATTTATTTTTTTAAAATTATAAACTAGATGTTAGCGCTTAAATCAGCTCTGTTGGTAAGACCTGAGCTTAAATTCAACAAGTAAGCGATCATTATCTAACATTTAGAGCAATTTGTCTTCAGGATGTAGGAGTACGCATGGAGTTCAGTGTTAAAAGTGGCAGTCCAGAGAAACAACGTAGCGCATGTATCGTTGTTGGTGTGTTTGAACCACGTCGCCTTTCTCCAGTAGCCGAGCAACTTGATAAAATCAGTGACGGTTACATCAGTTCACTACTTCGCCGTGGTGATCTAGAGGGTAAACCTGGTCAGATGCTGCTACTGCATCAAGTACCAGGTGTTTTGTCAGAGCGCGTTCTACTTGTAGGTTGTGGTAAAGAACGTGAGCTAGGCGAGCGCCAGTACAAGGAAATCATTCAAAAGACGATCAGCACACTTAACGAAACAGGTTCTATGGAAGCAGTGTGTTTCCTAACTGAACTGCACGTTAAGGGTCGTGATACTTACTGGAAAGTTCGCCAGGCAGTAGAAGCGACTAAAGATGGTCTTTACACATTCGATCAGTTCAAGAGCGTTAAGCCAGAAACTCGTCGTCCACTGCGTAAGCTAGTATTCAACGTACCAACGCGTCGTGAACTAAACCTAGGTGAGAAAGCAATCACTCACGGTCTAGCTATCGCATCTGGTGTGAAAGCATCAAAAGATCTTGGCAACATGCCACCAAACATCGCAAACCCTGCGTACCTTGCTTCTCAAGCACGTCGCCTTGCTGACGATTACGAAACCGTAAGCACCAAGATCATTGGTGAGCAAGAGATGGAAAAACTGGGCATGACATCTTACCTAGCCGTAGGTCGTGGTTCGAAGAACGAATCAATGATGTCGATTATCGAATACAAAGGTAACCCAGAGTCAGAAGCAAAACCTATCGTACTTGTCGGTAAAGGTCTGACGTTCGATTCAGGCGGTATCTCTCTAAAACCTGGTGAAGGTATGGATGAGATGAAGTACGACATGTGTGGTGCAGCATCTGTATTCGGTACAATGAAAGCGCTAGCGAAGCTAAACCTACCAATCAACGTTATTGGTGTCCTAGCAGGCTGTGAAAACATGCCAGGCAGCAACGCTTACCGTCCAGGTGATATCCTTACAACCATGTCAGGCCAAACTGTAGAAGTTCTGAACACGGATGCGGAAGGTCGTCTTGTTCTTTGTGACGCACTGACTTACGTAGAGCGTTTCGAACCAGACTGCGTAGTAGATGTTGCAACGCTAACTGGTGCTTGTGTTATCGCACTAGGCCACCACATCAGCGGCGTAATCTCTAACCACAACCCACTTTCTCATGAGCTAGTAAACGCTTCTGAGCAAGCGAGTGACCGTGCATGGCGTCTACCAATGGCAGACGAGTACCACGAGCAGTTGAAGAGCCCATTTGCTGATATGGCAAACATCGGCGGTCGTCCTGCTGGTACTATCACTGCGGGTTGCTTCCTGTCTAAGTTTGCTAAAAAGTACAACTGGGCACACCTTGATATCGCAGGTACTGCGTGGAAATCAGGCGCAGCGAAAGGCTCAACGGGCCGTCCTGTCTCAATGCTTGTCCAATTCCTTTTGAACCGCAGCGGCCAAGAGACAGAAGAGTAATTTCTGAACAACATCTAAAAGGGCCGCAAGGCCCTTTTTTATTACCTCGATTTTCTTGATTGAAAATCGGATTTAATATGGTTTAAGGAAGAGACCAACTGCAAGTGAGAGAATGATGCAAACTGCAACCTTCTACATCATTAACGAAGAGAGCCCGCAAGCAACGGTGGCTGGCTTTGAGGAATACATTGTTTTTTTGGCTCAGCACTTTGCTCGCCAAGGCGCAAAAGTGTATCTGAACTGCCAAGACAAACCGCATGCCGAGCAGCTCGCTGAAGCCTTTTGGCAAATTGATGCAGACAAGTTCATGGCACATAATCTTGTAGGCGAAGGACCGAAATACGCCACCAATATTGAAATCGGCCATGAAGGTGTAAAACCTAACTGGAATCGTCAGCTGGTAATTAATTTGGCGGAAAATGAGACAACCTTTGCGAACAAGTTTGCTCAAGTGGTAGACTTCGTGCCTTGCGAAGAAAAAGCTAAACAGCTCGCAAGAGAAAGGTATAAAATTTACCGTCAGGCAGGTTATCAACTGCAAACGATCGAAATTCAATATCCTTAACGGTCAATCCTTATAGTTAAGCTCTCCACTCAGAGAGTTCACTTATAAAGATTGACTTAGATTCAACCATCAACGTATCCATTAAAAGAGCGCTATGGAAAAGACATACAACCCAACTTCAATCGAACAAGCTCTGTATCAGACTTGGGAAGAGAAAGGCTACTTTAAGCCACACGGTGACACTACTAAAGAATCATACAGCATCATGATCCCGCCACCGAACGTCACTGGTAGCCTACACATGGGCCACGCGTTCCAAGATACGATCATGGATACGCTTATCCGTTGCGAGCGCATGAAGGGTAAAAACACTCTTTGGCAAGTAGGTACGGACCACGCAGGTATCGCAACTCAGATGGTTGTTGAGCGTAAGATCGCTGCAGAAGAAGGCAAAACAAAACACGATTACGGTCGTGAAGCCTTCATCGACAAAATCTGGGAATGGAAAGGCGAATCTGGCGGCACTATCACTAAGCAGCTTCGTCGTCTTGGCGCATCTGTAGACTGGGATCGCGAGCGCTTTACGATGGACGATGGTCTATCTAACGCTGTTCAAGAAGTGTTCGTACGTCTATACGAAGACGATCTAATCTACCGCGGTAAGCGTCTAGTTAACTGGGATCCAAAGCTACACACAGCGATTTCAGATCTAGAAGTAGAGAACAAAGACACCAAAGGCAACATGTGGCACTTCCGCTACCCACTAGCGGATGGCGTTAAAACAGCGGATGGCAAAGACTACATCGTTGTTGCAACCACTCGTCCAGAGACCATGCTAGGCGATACTGGTGTTGCGGTTAACCCAGAAGATCCACGTTACAAAGATCTTATCGGTAAAGAAATCATCCTTCCTATCGTTGATCGTCGCATCCCAATCGTGGGCGATGAGCACGCAGATATGGAAAAAGGTACTGGCTGTGTGAAAATCACACCTGCGCACGACTTCAACGACTACGAAGTTGGTAAGCGCCACCAGCTACCAATGATCAACATTCTAACTTTCGACGCGAACATCCGTGACGCTTCTGAAGTATTCAACACCAACGGCGAAGCAAGCGACGCTTACAGCACTGAGCTACCAGCTAAGTATCACGGTATGGAGCGTTTTGCCGCTCGTAAAGCTATCGTTGCTGAATTCGACGAGCTAGGTCTACTTGAAGAAGTGAAAGATCACGATCTACAAGTTCCTTACGGCGACCGTGGTGGCGTGGTTATCGAACCAATGCTAACAGACCAATGGTACGTACGTACTGCGCCTCTAGCGAAAACAGCGGTTGAAGCAGTAGAAAATGGCGACATCCAATTCGTTCCTAAGCAATACGAAAACATGTACTTCTCTTGGATGCGTGACGTTCAAGACTGGTGTATCTCTCGTCAGCTATGGTGGGGTCACCGCATCCCAGCTTGGTACGACAACCAAGGCAATGTTTACGTAGGTCGTGACGAAGAAGAAGTTCGTAAGAACAACAACCTAGAGTCAGTCATTGAACTTCACCAAGACGAAGACGTACTGGATACATGGTTCTCTTCTGCACTATGGACGTTCGGTACTCAAGGTTGGCCAGAGCAAACTGACGATCTGAAAGTATTCCACCCTTCAGACGTACTAGTAACTGGTTTCGACATCATCTTCTTCTGGGTTGCGCGCATGATCATGATGACCATGCACTTCGTGAAAGACGAAAACGGCAAACCACAAGTACCATTTAAGACGGTTTACGTTACTGGTCTAATCCGTGACGAAAACGGCGACAAGATGTCTAAGTCGAAAGGTAACGTACTTGACCCAATCGACATGATCGATGGTATCGACCTAGAGTCTCTAGTAGAGAAGCGTTGTGGCAACATGATGCAGCCTCAGCTAGCGAAGAAGATCGAGAAGAACACTCGTAAGACGTTTGAAAACGGTATCGAAGCATACGGTACAGACGCACTACGTTTCACTCTTGCAGCAATGGCATCAACAGGTCGCGATATCAACTGGGATATGAAGCGTCTTGAGGGTTACCGTAACTTCTGTAACAAACTATGGAACGCAAGCCGTTACGTAATGATGAACACAGAAGAGCAAGATTGTGGCTTCAACGGTGGTGAGATTGAATACTCACTAGCGGACAAGTGGATCGAGTCTCAGTTTGAACTAGCGGCGAAAGCGTTCAACAACCATATCGACAACTTCCGTCTAGATATGGCGTCTAACACGCTTTACGAATTCATCTGGAACCAATTCTGTGACTGGTACCTAGAGCTAACTAAACCAGTTCTATGGAAAGGTACTGAAGCGCAACAGCGTGGTACTCGCCGTACACTAATCACGGTTCTTGAGAAGACTCTACGTCTGGCTCACCCAGTGATTCCTTACATCACTGAAACTATCTGGCAAAGCATCAAGCCACTAGTTGAAGGTGTTGAAGGCGAGACAATCATGCTGCAAGCACTGCCTCAATTCGACGAAGCAAACTTCAACCAAGAAGCGCTAGACGATATTGAATGGGTGAAAGCGTTCATTACCAGCATCCGTAACCTACGTGCTGAATACGACATCAACCCAGGTAAGCCGCTTGACGTTATGCTGAAAGCTGCAAACGCAGAAGACGCAGCGCGTCTAGAAGCAAACAAACAAGTACTGATGTCTCTAGCGAAACTAGAATCTGTACGCGTACTTGCTGCTGACGAAGAAACGCCAGCGTGTGCGACAGCCTTGGTTGCTAAGTCTGAGCTGATGATCCCAATGGCGGGTCTGATCGACAAAGACGCAGAGCTTGCTCGTCTAGATGGCGAAATCAAGAAGACTCACGGCGAAATCAAGCGTATCGAAGGCAAACTAGGTAACGAAGGCTTCGTAGCGAAAGCACCTGAAGCAGTTGTTGCTAAAGAGCGTGAGAAGCTTGAAGGCTACAAAGAAACACTAGCTAAGCTAGAAGAGCAGAAGACAACGATCGCTGCACTTTAATCGCTAAAGACTAGAGTAAAAGAATCAAAGGGTTGATGTGAAAGCATCAACCCTTTTTGCATTTTATCGCTCGGAAAGCTTTCAAAGATATTCGCTCTTCTCTCCGACTTCCCCTCCTATTTAATAGTTTTTACCTATCAAACTAATCTTAACTACCCATTGGATTTAATGATAATAATTCTCAATAATAGACCTATCGAAACAACACAACGATTGAGTAATTATCATGAAAAAGACACTAACCTTTGCTGCACTCCATTTTACAATCGCGTTTAGTGTCGCTTACGTGCTTACTGGCGACATTCTAATTGGTAGTTTAATTGCCATGATTGAGCCTTCAGTGAACACCGTCGCTTTCTACTTTCATGAAAAGGCATGGGCAAAAGTCCCAGCGCTTAAAGCTCGTCAGTGGATGACCAAATTAAAAACCGCAAGCTTTGCCACTATCCACTTCAGTGTTGCGTTTAGCGTGGTTTACTTACTAACAGGTGATGCGTTTGTCGGCGGTATCATGGCGATGCTAGAGCCAAGCTTGAACACTGTGGCTTACTACTTCCACGAGAAAGTATGGATGCGTAAATCAGATAGCCAAGCCCCACAATTTTGCCTACACCAACACGCTTAAATATGGAGGCTCAATATGCCTCCTAATGAGCAAAATGACATTTGCCATTGACAAAGTTGCGCACCGCAATTAATTTAATTGCGGTGCGCAACTTTATTTTCAGAGGTAAGTGATAATGAACGCTCGTCAACTCCGACACTACTCCCGTCAAGCCGTCCGATTGCTTGGTATGCTCGATAAACAATGCGGCGATGTCGCTCTCACTCCAGTGCAAGCGCACGCGTTAGGTGAAATCCAGCTGCAGCCGTTGACCATCAATCAACTGGCACAGCTGCTTAATGTCGACAAGTCCAATGCGAGCCGAACCGTTACCGGTTTGATTAAATTAGGTCTGGTTGAGAGCATCGAAAACCCAAAAGACAAACGTAGCCAACTCGTAGCGCTTACAGAGCAAGGCCTACAGGCGTTATCGCAACTAGACCAACAGCAAAACAACTTCTTTGAACAACTGCTTACCCAACTCGATGACAACGAGCAAGAGCAACTCAAACTTGGTCTAGAGACTTACCTAAAAGGGCTAACAAAAGTGTGTCAGGCTGAGGAGTACGTTCTTCGACCTCTTACCAAAGCAGATAACTCGCAAGTTGCAGACGTGATTCGTAAAGTCTCTGCAGAATACGGTTTAACCGCAGACAAAGGTTATGGTGTGGCCGATCCAACGCTTGATGACATGTACTCGGTTTACGACCAGCAAGGCGCAGCCTACTGGGTAGTCGAATACCAAGGAGAGATTGTGGGTGGCGGCGGCTTTGCACCTTTAGCTGGTGAGCCAAATGTGTGTGAGCTGCAAAAGATGTACTTCTTACCTCAAACACGAGGGCACGGTTTAGCCAAACGCATCGTCGCATTGAGCTTACAACTGGCGAAACAGTTTGGGTATCAGCAGTGCTATTTAGAAACGACAGAATGTCTAAGAGAAGCGGTAGGCTTGTATGAAAAACTAGGCTTTGAGAATCTCGATGCCCCGCTAGGACAAACAGGGCATGATGCATGTGAAGTCGTGATGCTTAAGACGCTATAGCGTTTTATCCCCAAACTTAAAGTACAAGATGGGTAACACAGAGCTCTTGGCTAAGCGCCACTGTAAATGCTTGGCGCTGCCCATCCAACTCCACCACGAGTTCGTAGAGATCTTTTGGATCGGGATCATTAAGATCGGCATACTTTGGTGCTTCGATCTGGAATAAAGCACTCGCATGATCCGCTCGGACATCGATAGGAATATGGTAAGTCATGCTATTAAACTTAACCGATGCCGATACTAAGCCCGGCGCAAAAGTTTGATAGTACAAGTCTACCTTAAACTCACAACCACCACCGTGGTGCCAAATCTGCTCGGTTGCTACACGGTCTAAACGCACATTGCGAATAAACTGCAGATACGGCTCTTGCCATACCCCTAAGCGCTCATCACTCTGTTGGTATTCATGATCCGCAAGTGAGCACAACTCTGGTTTATCCTCATCCAGCAGAAGATCTTCTTCTTCCTCAAGGAACAGGATCTCAAAACGGTTACGTCCCATCTGCATGAACGGACGAATGTCTTTATTGTACACGCTTTGTGAACCGTCACAGTCGAACAAGGCTACTCCGTTCAAACGCACTTCAGCATGGTAATCCACACCACCTAACACCATTTCTACCGCTGGGAATGCCATCATGGATTCGTCCACTTCAATGTCGTGCATCAGGTGCCACTCTTGCTGACGAATCGCTTCTTCAGTCAGTTCAGTAGGCAATACCTGACTCAAAGGAGCAGGGAAAGTAATGTCATCCTGTGGGATAGAAAGGTCCGTCAGTGGAGAGACTTGCCATAAACCGGCGAGTGAGAGTTGCATATACACCTTGAGCTAGATCAATTTTCACGCATTATATACTCAAGTTGCTTAGGGTTATAGGCAATATGCCTAGAAACTAAATGAGAATTATTTATCGTTAGCAACAGTTATCATTTTTAAGGCACAAAAAAGCCAGCGATAAACGCTGGCTTCTTAGATTGAGTAAGAGGATTACTCTTCGTCTTCATCATCTTCTTCAGGATAAAGCGCATCTTCGCCATAGTACACCCTTACGATTTAATTCTTTAAATTAGTATGAGAGAGCTGTCTTAACAGTGCTTCTCTCACTATTTTCACATTTTGGGTTAATTTGACGGAAAAACCATAGAAAGGTGAAAATTGCCGCTTCCAAGAATCACACCTTTCAGTACATTCAAATCAACTGGTAAATCAACTGAGTGCCAGCACGATCACTGATAGAACGTTTATGCCCCATTCCTTCTCA
>NZ_JAHGAH010000709.1:0-1114 GCF_030248475.1 Vibrio sp. D173a | reverse complement strand
GATGTAACCCTTATATCACCGAAGGTTGAACCCTATTTAAAGCAGTTGATAGATGAAAATAAATTGCACTGGGTACAAAATTTTTACTCATCACAGATGTTATCAAAACGATATCTTCAAGTATGGGCGACAACTGACAATCCAGAACTGAATCATCAAGTGCATAGTGATGCAAAAAAAATGGGTATTTTGGTAAATGTGGTCGACGATCAGCCATATTGTGACTTTATTACTCCTTCGATGATCAATCGAGGAAGAATTCAGATTGCTATTTCCAGTGGTGGAGCGTCTCCGGTTTTAGTTCGCAATATTCGCGAAAAGTTCGAGAGTTTGCTACCGCAGAACTTGGGTCTACTTGCTGATTTTGGTGCGTCAAAACGTAACTCTATTAAAGAAACGTACCCAACTGTCGATGAGCGTCGTAAGTTCTGGGAGCGCTTTTTATCTTCATCACGTATAGAGCGCATTACAGAGCGAGAAGAACTTGAAGCATTCTATCAGGAGTCGTTAAAAGAAGAGGTGGATTCGCAAGGGCAGGTGACTTGGATCGAGTTTGAGTCTGACGTCGAGTTACTCTCCATGAAAGCACTGCGTCTGATGCAAGAAGCGGAACTTGTTCTATATCCAGCTGATTGCCCGTTCGAATATGTAGACTTGTGTCGACGTGATGCCGAGCGAGAGGTGTTTAAAGACAGTGGTGAGCTGTCTACCAAGCTGATGAAGGCGCGTAGTGAAAACTTGCGAGTATGCGTCTTTGTGCCACCAAGTAGTGTCGAATTTAACCTGCTTATTGGTAGCGATGTTAAGTTAGCGTCAGGGCGCAGCCTTTAAATATGATGACTAGTCTGCAGGAATGACAGAAATCATAATCATTAGAAAACAAAAAGCCTCAATGCCAATAAACATTGAGGCTTTTTTATGCGGCCAATTGGTATTAGTCGCGGAAGTTATCAAACTGGAATGGTTGACCAAGTTCACCATTGCGAACCAGTGCCATTACAGCTTGAAGGTCGTCACGTTTTTTACCTGTTACACGAACTTTCTCGCCTTGGATAGCCGCTTGAACCTTGATCTTGTTGTCTTTGATAAGCTTAACAATCTTCTTAGCTACAGG
>NZ_JAHGAH010000708.1:0-741 GCF_030248475.1 Vibrio sp. D173a | reverse complement strand
AATGCACCGTATCAACAGCGCATCATTGATACTCTAGAATCTCATTTAGGTAACAGTGAGCTGCTGGACGAACACATTCACTGGGCACTAGAAAAACAGCAGCAACAATTACCAATTTCTGTCCAAGAAGACCTCTCGAACATCGCTTCACATCAGCCTGTGAATAAAACCGAGAGCAAGAAAAAACGATTAATCAGGATTGTAGAGAAAGGGCTACCTAGAGACGCGTAGTGTATTCGTTATTGATATCAGTCGTTAAGCGGTGCGTGGTAAATATCTCTCTACCTTTCCACATAACAGCAAAGTTAAACACAGTGCCGATAAATGATTAAGATCAAAAAACAACAAGTTAACGATCCTTTAGTTCATCAAGCACTCTAACTAAAACCAAATAAAATCAACAACTTAAAAAGCAATTACTGGTTTTTCATTATTGTAATTTAGAAAGATCTTTCTTGTAGTGCTTGTCGATTAAGGCTGAAATAACTTTATCAACCAAGTTATCCACATTAGACAAAGTGTGGATAAGTCTGTTTATAGATGTGAAAAACCTCAGATATCTTCTTCAGAGACCTGATAGCTATTAGCATTCCATTAGCTAAGACAAATTTGAGACAAAAAAATATCCACCAAGTATGTTGGAGGATTGATTTCTTTTTTAAGGGATGATGCTTCGCAGCATTAAAGAAAGAGCTTAGGCTTTAAGCCTATATCTAAAGCCAGATAGCTTAGAAAGAAATT
>NZ_JAHGAH010000707.1:0-705 GCF_030248475.1 Vibrio sp. D173a | reverse complement strand
GGTGACACCTTCACGCCTCGAACCTTTAATTCTCTCTTATTGGATGACCCAAACGGGTTGGACACTGAATGCTGAACAGTTCGAGCAAGCGAAAGAAGCTATAGCTGAATCCGTTCTCGATGTATCAGAACTGGTTATGGAGCGTGGGGTTTTGTGGGGGACACCTCAAGGCATTTCTCCTACGACAAAAGACGTTGAGTCACTACCGAAAAGGATTTCTCATCAGCCGTTGAGATGCTGAACCAACAACCTGTTTCTCTGTTTATTGTTGGGCAGACCACTGAACAAGACATCGAAAAGTCGGTACTGCCATATTTGGCCGCAGTGACGCGTAAATCGGATTTTGAAGGCCGTGAGTCTGTATTGCCTGCGGGATATCACACTCTGGAACAGGCAATCCACGATGAAGATAAATCTACAGTCACCATCAAAAGTGAAGCGGACATGATGTGGACACCAGAATCGAGTTTCTTGGTATCAACGCTGAATCCAATTGTACAAAAAGCTCTGAAAAACAAGCTTCGTCATGAACTTGGTGGTGTGTATTCGATTCGATTTGAGATGACTTTGAATAAAGACAATAAAGTGCGCTTATCGACAGAGTTTACTACGGCACCAGAGAAAGTTGATCTGTTAGTGGCAGCTCATAATACGGTGTTAGCAAACCTATCTCAGCAACTGCCTTTGGAAAACTACCCTCGTATT
>NZ_JAHGAH010000706.1:0-637 GCF_030248475.1 Vibrio sp. D173a | reverse complement strand
AGCACGCCAGCGACGCTCACCAGCAATGATCTCATAGTGATCTTGCGACAGTGGGCGTAGCACGATCGGCTGAATGATCCGCTGAGACTGGATCGACGCAGCCAGCTCTTCAAGCGCGTCTGGCGCCATGTCTTTACGTGGCTGATAGACACCTGGCTTCAAGCTGCCAATCGCAAGTTCGGTTAACTCACCATCGGCAGAGAGAGCCTGACTATGAGAAGCAACTTGCTGTTTTTCACGAGCCATTGAGCTAGTTGCAAGTAATGCATCTAGCCCTTTTCCTAAACCACGTTTAGACATTGAGCGAATTCCTTTGGTTTGATTTAAACTGGGACTTCTTCACGACGTAACATCTCGCCAGCAAGTGCCAAGTAGGCCTTTGCTCCTGCGGATTATTTGTCGAAGTACATCGCTGGTTTGCCATGGCTTGGAGCCTCAGCAAGACGTACATTTCTAGGGATCACAGTTCGGTAGACCTTGCTACCAAAATGCTTCTTGAGTTGGTCAGATACTTCATTCGACAAGCGGTTGCGAGGATCATACATAGTACGAAGCAAGCCTTCGATCTTCAAATTCTCATTCACAACAGCTGCCAGTTTACTGATGGTATCCATCAAGGCAGTTAAACCCTCTAACG
>NZ_JAHGAH010000705.1:0-630 GCF_030248475.1 Vibrio sp. D173a | reverse complement strand
ACAGGCGATCCCTCATGAGGTGAGAACCCCGCTCAGTCGTATTCAACTGGCGACCGATTTGCTGCGACGCGGAGCGCCCAACGAACAGCAGGTATTGTTTGATGACATTGATGGCTACATCGACGATATCAATCAACTAACCTCTGAAATTATCATGCTGTCTAAACTGAATGTGGTGGATAACTCATTCTTCGAACTGATTAAGACCAGTTGCGATTTGAATGAATACTGCTTGGACAGAGTGCGTTACTCCAAGATAAAGAACATTGAGTTTGAATCGCACGTGGTCAACAGCTTTGCAACCAAGTGTGACTGCACAATGGCTCGGCTGGTGCTAGATAACATTCTCAAAAACGCCGGTAATTATACTCGAGACAAGGTGTGGGTGACTCTGGATGAAAACTCAGAGAGCTGGTTGATCGTGATCGAAGATGATGGCGAAGGGATCCCAGAAGATAAACGCGATGAAGTGCTGATGCCGTTTGCGCGTTTAGATCAAAGTCGAACCGCAAAAACGGGTGGATTTGGGTTAGGGCTTGCGATTGCAAGTGCGGCAGCGAAAAAGCTGAGATGGCAAGTTAAATTAGATCACAGTATTCATGGCGGGGCGAAGTTTATTATTGTTGTCCC
>NZ_JAHGAH010000704.1:0-816 GCF_030248475.1 Vibrio sp. D173a | reverse complement strand
GAGTGGGTAACGCCCTAACTGCTCTGAGATCATCGGACTCGCGGTACACAGGCGTACCAACTGAGTCAGAGCTGCAGGGTGTTCATCGAGCAGTTCAAGGTAAGTCGTTCGCGTGACGATTTTATGCAGCAGGTGCAGCACACGGGATAAACCAAACTCTGCATCTTTATTGGTATATAAAGCTTGGAACACTTTCGGCATCAAACGGTTAAGGACTTCACGTCCTCTTGGGCCTAACGTTTTCTTCGCGATGTCAGCCTTAAACTGAATGATGGTATTAGCGGCTTTCTTTGGGTCGACGGCATCAATGTCTGTCTCCAAGACATGCTCAATCACATCTGGCTTATGTGCCATATCCCACAGCTCACTGAAGTGGCTCGCGATTGGATTCGCTTCCTCCTCTTCCACACCAATAAGCTCTTCAAACACCACATGAACATTGGCCATATGTTGGCGCGTCTCATCAATCAGTGCCTGCCAGCTTTCAAACTGCATCGCTACCGCCAGTTGGAGCTGCTCTTGCTCATTATCAGGCAGGGTTTGAGTCTGCTTGTCGGCCATCGCTTGCAGTAGGTTCTCTAAACGGCGAAGGAATAGGTAAGCGTCTCTGAGGTGTGCAACTTCACCTGCCTCTAAAAGCTTCAAGCTGTCGATGGCTTCAAGCGTCTCCAACAAACCACGACCGCGTAGGCTTGGCTCACGGCCACCACGAATCAACTGGAACACTTGCGCGATAAATTCAACCTCGCGAATGCCACCCGGCCCCAGTTTAATGTTATTCGACAGCCCTCGACGACGCACTTCACTGCTGATCAT
>NZ_JAHGAH010000703.1:0-585 GCF_030248475.1 Vibrio sp. D173a | reverse complement strand
TCTTTCACTTCGTACCATGCCCATTCCTCACCTTTTCTTGGTCACTGCATCGACAACGCCGGTAATAAGGTCACCACTATGAAACGAATATGGATATTGATTGGCGCGATACTCTCTGCCTCTGTGCATGGTCAAACGGTTTATACCTGGGAAGACGAGCAAGGTGTTCTGCACTTTAGTTACACGCCAGACAACAACAAGGCCAAAGCACTGACCCTTCCTGATGTTCAGGCCGTTGCGCCTGCGCCTAAGTTTGATAACACCACCCCGGTTGACCCTCAAACCACACAAACGTCAGAGCCTGAAGTGCCAAACCATGACCAGAAACCACAACCCGATGTTCCACCACCACTCAAACTAACCCTAGTCAGCCCGCAGCATGACCAAACCTTACGTAGCAACCGCGGCCTGATCGCCATCGAAATCGAACTCAACCGCAAGCTAGGGATCGGTGAACAGTTGCAATTGATGCTTGATGGGCGCCGTTATGGTGCACCACAAACCACGACTACGTGGGCATTAAAAAACATCGATCGCGGCACACATACCATTGCGATTCAAGCACATAGAAGCGGCAAGCTTATT
>NZ_JAHGAH010000702.1:0-787 GCF_030248475.1 Vibrio sp. D173a | reverse complement strand
GCAAATCAAAACAACATGAGCCACCCGGTAGGTTGAAGCGTTGGCGAATGGCACTCAAGAAGCGGTCTTCTTTGAGCGATTGTCCGAAGCGCTCTGCGAGCATTAATTCGCGATAGATGTTGCTGATGTCATTGAGCAGGGAGGTCAGCATCTCTTGATCGACGCCTTCGACATTGAGCCAGCTCTTGTACGTTACACGCTGCTTCTCAATGTCTTTTGCCAGTTCACTCTTTAGCTGAATTTGCTCAAAGATTTCGATCAGATCGAAGATTGAACGAAAGAATAGCTGGTACTGCTGAGCATCTGAAAATGTTGAAGACAGGTGCAGTTGCCTCAAGAGGGATTCCACTCTTAAGTAGATACGTGTTTTCTCATTTAGAGGATGTTCAAATTTATGAGTGATCATCAAGCAAACCTTCATTCAACATAAGACTATTTTTACCGATCTTGTGTGCTTATTGCTAGATACTTTTGATGTAATTCTGTGATTTGAGGCAAAAGATCTTGGTTTTTAGTATGGTTTTTAATCACGTCATCCGCAACCGCTAAACGCTGCTCTCGTGAAGCTTGTGATTTGAGGATCGCTGTGACCTGTTCTTCAGAGACATTGTCTCGGTTCATAGTGCGTTCAATCTGAACTTCTGTAGGAACATCAACAATTAAAACGCGATCTGCCATACCTTGCATCTGGTTTTCAATCAGTAAAGGTGCAACGAGTAAACCATAGGGAGAGCGAATGTTTGTCAGCCCTTCTTCAATCTTATTGCGGATCATAGGGTGAAGCAGC
>NZ_JAHGAH010000701.1:0-1006 GCF_030248475.1 Vibrio sp. D173a | reverse complement strand
ACTGCAAGGTTACTGGAATGGCAGCACCTTTGAGAGCTGTAATGGCGATGAGTTCGACGAGTTTGAATTCAATCAGACGCTGCCAAGCTTTGTGATCAACCGTTTGGCGACAGTGGATAGCTATGCGGCAATCTTAGGTAATGTGTCTCTTGGTAAGGGAAGCGTTTCGGTTGAGGAGCTGTTGATGCTAGCGGAAGACAGTCACGAGTGTATTGCGCGCCCTGCGCTGTTGAAAGAGCAGTAGAATTATCACTGCTGAGTAGCATTTAGAGTAAAAGGAGCATGGTAGGCCAAATACTCTGAAGGCTGCAAATTACGTTCAAAAGTTAAAAAAGGCGCATGACGCGCCTTTTTAGTATCTGCAATCATCAACAAAGATTACTTCTGCTCGCGCTCAATCGCACGGTAACCGATGTCATTGCGGTGGAACATACCATTCCAGCTAACTTGCTTAGTTAGCGCGTATGCACGCTCCTGAGCCTCAGAAACGCTATTGCCGAGAGCAGTCGCACATAGAACACGACCGCCATTCGTCACAACTTCGCCAGCTTCGTTGTTCGCTGTACCTGCGTGGAAGATCTTTTGGCCTTCAACATCGCCTGTAGGTAGTGAAATCACGTCCCCTTTTGCGTAGTCAGCAGGGTAACCGCCAGCAGCTAGGACAACGCCGATAGACGCGCGTGGATCCCACTTTGACTCAGCTTCATCTAGTTTCTCATCGATCGCCATTAGACATAGCTCAACAAGGTCAGATTCCATACGCATCATGATAGGCTGCGTTTCTGGATCGCCGAATCGGCAGTTGTACTCGATAACTTTCGGTGTGCCGTCAGCTGCGATCATCAGACCTGCATATAGGAAACCGGTGTAAGGCGCGCCTTCTGCATCCATACCACGTACTGTTGGGTAGATAACTTCTTCAAGGATACGGTTGTGGATCTCAGGCGTTACCACTGGAGCAGGAGAGTAAGCACCCATGCCGCCAGTGTTAGGACCTGTGTCTTTG
>NZ_JAHGAH010000700.1:0-931 GCF_030248475.1 Vibrio sp. D173a | reverse complement strand
TCTTTCTGAGCGGGGACTTTATGGCTGATAAAGTAGTCCTCGATCGGCATGGTGCGCGACTCATCGCCACAACGCAGTTTGATCTTGGCATCTAACGCAATCAGTAGCGGAGGCGTATCACCGATAGGGGAAGCATTGGCTACGTTGCCGCCAATAGTGCCTTGGTTACGTACTTGCAGTGAAGCAAAGCGATGAAGCAGTTCGCCAAAGTCTGGGTAGTGCTTTTTCAATAGTGAATAAGCGTCGCTGATTGGAAGGTTGGCACCGATGATAAGGTCGGTGTCGGTCTCTTCCCACAGCTTCATGTCTTCGACAAGGTTGACGCTGATAAGGGTTTCGATTTCACGGTGAAATTGCGTAACTTCCAGTGCTAGGTCGGTGCCGCCTGCAACCAGCTTAGCTTTCGGATGAGCGATATACAGTTTCGCAAGCTCATCAATACTTTTTGGAGAGAATGCGGTGAGATGACCTAAACGAAGGTTTGCTTCAGTGCCTTGAATGCTCTCCAACTTTTCAATGGTTTTGCGTTCAAGTTCAGCGAATTGGTCGATAAGAGGTTGGTCTGTAGACAAAGACATTGCAGCATCAACAATCGGTCGGTAACCCGTACAACGACATAAATTGCCTGCTAGAGACTCCATCACATCTTCTTTGCTAGCGTTAGGCTTGTTCTTGCCAAGCGCGAACATGGACATAATGAATCCCGGTGTACAGTAGCCACACTGTGAGCCATGAAAATCCACAACCGCTTGTTGTACAGGGTGTAAAGAGCGATCTCGGTTCTGTAGATCTTCGACGGTAATCAGTTGCTTGCCGTGTAGAGCTGAAACGAACGTTAAGCATGAGTTTACCGAGCGATCCTGTAATTGCCCGTCTACCACTTCACCTAACACCACAGTACACGCACCGCAATCGCCTGAACCGCAACCCT
>NZ_JAHGAH010000070.1:0-52455 GCF_030248475.1 Vibrio sp. D173a | reverse complement strand
CTTGACGCTTGCGATAGAATTTGTGACTTAGTCATTTGAGTCGTTTCTTTCGCGAAGTCTGTATCTTTAATACGGCTCTTCGACGCGTTCACGTTCTCGTTGATGTTATCCAAGTTGCTGATTGCGTGGTTGAAACGGTTTTGGAAAGCACCCAGCTCTGCACGGTGGCTGTCTACGTATTTCAGTGCCGCATCGATGATAGCAACAGATTCTTGCGCGCCACCTACAGAAGTCACGTCGATAGTATCAACCGTTACGTTATTGCCGTCGCTTAGACCTAGCTCACCAGATAGGCCGCCAGAGAATTCAACGTCACCTTCAACTTTGTTGTTGCCCGCAAACACTTGCAGTTTGCCGTCTTGGTCTACTGACGCTTTTACTAGGTCAGTTTGACCATTGATGTACGTCGCTAGCTCTTCGATATCGTCACCCGCTTTCGCGCTGATGTTGATTTCTTGCTCTTGACCAAAGCTGTCAGTCAGGCTGATTTTCAGGTCGTTTTTGCCCGCTTCAACGTTCCAGTTTTTGTCTTTACCGTTGTCAGCTTGGTAGCTCACGCCGCCCATCATTTGGTTGTCAGAGCGCATGTCTTTTAGGTTCAGCATTACCGCTTCGCCGTTGTCCGCACCGATTTGGAAAGACTGAGTACCGTAGGTACCGTTTAGAAGCTTGTTACCACCGAAAGAAGTCGTTTCAGCGATACGGTTTAGTTCATCGTTCAGTGCTGTTACTTCTTCTTGAATCGCAACACGTTCTGCTTTTGAGTTAGAACCGTTTGCTGATTGAAGAGACAGGTCACGCATACGTTGTAGGATGTTAGTGGTCTCGTTCATTGCACCTTCAGCAGTTTGTGCAATAGAGATACCGTCGTTCGCGTTACGAACAGCCACATCCAGGCCACGGCTTTGTACGTTCAAGCGGTTCGAGATTTGAAGACCCGCAGCGTCATCTTTCGCGCTGTTGATTTTGAAACCTGAAGACAAACGCTCCATAGAAGTTTGTTGTGCTGAGTTTGCGTTGTTTAGGTAACGCTGAGCGGTCATCGCTGATACGTTTGTGTTTACATTCACTGCCATGGTGATTTCTCCAATTGATTTTCCGATGTAACGGTTTCCGACGTCTCGGAAAACCAAGTAGTTCTCTCAAAGTTACTTCTATTAACGACTCGGTTTTCAGAAGCTTTAGAAAAAAATCAAAAAAAGTGAATTTGCGAGATTTGGCTAGAAAAATTGAAGAAAAGTAGAAAAAAGGCCTCAAGTTTCTAAAGCTTAAGCCGAGCGCTGTAAATTGAATAAAGAACAACCAAAAGCCAATAAAAAGCAGTGGGTTAGATGAGATTCAGGAAGGTTTTATCTGGACGATAGAAAAGAAAAAGCCCCTTTTCCTTTGAGAGAACTGGGGCTAGGTTGGTAGCCAGAGCCTATGTGGAGATCAAGAGAAATGAACACATAACCGGCACACCGGGTGCAACCTTACATTGAAAATGATTGGCAGGTGAGAGATGAGAGAGCCGCACATTCAATTATAACGTTGCTTGCCATAAGCCTGCATTCCCATCCACGTCTGAATGTATTGAATACAGGCTAGGTAAACTACTGCAATAGTGACATTGCAGAGTTTGGCAACTGTTTCGCTTGAGCAAGAATCGAAGTACCTGCTTGTTGCAAAATTTGAGCTTTGGTCATTTGCGTGGTTTCTTTCGCAAAGTCCGTATCTTTAATTCGGCTGTTTGACGCATCAACGTTTTCTTGAATGTTCGCCAAGTTATTGATGCTGTGGCTCAGACGGTTTTGTTTTGCACCTAGGTCAGCACGTTGTGAATCCACGTACTTAAGCGCTGAATCCAGTACAGAAATCGCGTTTTGAGAACCTTGCACAGTTGTCATATCGATGTCTTGCACTGATGTGCGCACTGCTTCATCACTTAGACCTAAATCCGATGCTAGACCACCAGAGATTGAAATATCGCCTTGCACGTTCGGGTGCGCGACGAATACTTGCAGTTTACCATCTTCGCTCACCGATGCGTTGATCATATCAGATTGGCCGTTGATGTACGTTGCCAACTCTTCAATATCGTCGCCTGTTTTTGCGTTGATGTTGATCTCTAGGTCATCTGGATTGCCGTCTTCATCTTCACCCATGCCTGGAAGGGTGATTTTTAGATCCGCTTTAGTAGGATCGACGCCCCAGTCTTTGTCTTTGCCATTCTCAGAGAAGAAAGTCACACCGCCCATACGCTGGTCATCCGCGCGGATGCTCGTTAGTGCCATGATCATCGCTTCACCAGAGCTTGAACCGATTTGGAATGCCGCTTCACCGAACGAACCGTTCAATAGACGACGACCACCAAATGATGTTGTTTCTGCGATACGGTTTAGTTCATCCGTCAACGCAGATGATTCTTCATTAATCGCTTGGCGCTCCGCTGGAGAGTTAGTACCGTTTGCAGATTGAATCGCCAAGTCACGCATACGTTGCATGACTGACGTCGCTTCGTTCATCGCACCTTCTGCCGTTTGGGCAATCGAGATACCGTCGTTCGCGTTACGCATCGCCACATCAAGACCACGAGACTGCGCAGTAAGACGGTTAGAGATCTGTAGACCTGCCGCATCGTCTTTTGCACTGTTAATCTTGTGACCAGATGATAGACGCTCCATTGAAGTGTTAAGTTCGTTGGTCGCCTTGTTTAAGTAACGCTGCGCGGTCATCGCGGAGACGTTAGTACTAACTGTTACAGCCATTATGCTCTCCTGTTGAGTTCGCAAGCTTTTGCGAAGCGGCCAGCTTTACTCTCATTTGGATAAGCACTGACCGTAAAAAATTCGTTGCTAAATCTGCTTATATGGCAAGATTTAGGATCTCGTAAGTCTGTTCTGACAACATCAATACAATTTGTGTGCCAACTTGTTTCAAACTATTTGTTCTTTTAATAATAAACAAATAAACAACAAGTTATAGCGCATATGGGGCACGAGCCTTGTCTTGCTCATATTTTGTTGTGTTGCCGAGTTGCTGTTTCTCTATTTCCGCTCAAATTACCGTTGGCTTGATTGCCGCTTTCGGTCAAATCATGCCGCTTGGCTCGCATTACTCGGTGCTTTTCGTTGATTTCTCGCACTTAAGGCTTGGCACATAAGGCATTAAAATCGAACGTTTCGAGCACCGAACGCACTGCATAGACGATAGGCGCGTTAAATATAGTTAAACAACGTCAGGTCTTTGGTTTTGCCAAATGCCTGTTGTGAGGCTTGCAGTGCACGTGAATTCTCACTGAACTCAATCACTGCCTTGGAGTAATCCAAGTCCTCAAAATTGCTCTTCGCTTTCGCCAGAGACAAATTAAAATCTTCGTGGTTTTGCTCTTGAATATCGAGCGTGCTCAACTTAGCACCCACATCGGTTCTCACTTTGTTCATGTGAACAAATGCCGCTTGGAATTCTTCCGTCATTTGATGCAGCTTTGCCGTCGCCGATGCGTCAGATACTGAGCTCTCTGACCACTGCATGGTTTCTTTGAATGCATCAAAAACACTGAAGGTTTGGCGCGGCTCTAGCGTGATGCTATCCCCTGCGGATACTTGTCCTTTCAGCTGAATATTGACGCCTTCATATTGGATGCCGTCAATTGGCGAATAGTCATCGACCTGAACAATGCCGCCATCTTTTTCCAGTTGGTAACCAAACTTGCCATTACTCATGTCCACAAAGGTCACTTTGTAATTTGAGTCACTTTTAGATTCATCGGTCGCTTGTCCAAGCAACAGCTCAGAGCCCTCTTGTAGGTCGTATTGCGGTTCAAAATCACCAAAAGGATTTGAGATCTCCGAGAACACTTTATTACCCGGATAGTTGATACCCATCTCAATGTTGCTAGCGATCTTCATCTTGCGTTGATAATCGTCACCGGTATAAACCACACTGCCATCAGAATCACGGAAAAAGGGCTGCGTTTTTGGCTTCGTGCCAGCAAAAACGTAGTTACCCGACTCATCTTGAGAGTTCGCAAGCGCCATGAAGTTGTTGGCAATTTCTTCCAGTTCGCGCTTTTTCGCTGCACGGTCTTCTGGAGAGAAGGCACCGTTGATCATTTCCATCGAAAGGCGCTTCGACTCATCAACAAATTGCTCTGCATTAGCCACAGCCACTTCTTGGTTTTCTAGACGGTTACGAACCAGAACAATCGCATCTAGGTACTGCCTTAACTGCTCTTCTTGTTGACCAATACTCTGAATATAGTGCGTCGCAAGTGGATCATCACTCGGCTTGGTCAACTGTTTACCAGAAGCCAATTGCTCCTGATTATGGTGAACCTTATTTTCCTGACGGCGCAGGTCGTTCTGCACTGACTGGTAGTTATGGAAGCTAGAAATTCGCGTTAACATCTAAGGCCTCCTTTAGCGCAACTGCAAGATGGTGTTGAAGGTGTCATTGGCTGCCTGCATCACACGAGAAGAGGCCATATACGCCTGTTGGAACTTCATCATATTTGCCGCTTCTTCATCGAGGTTTACGCCCGATATCGACGCCACGCGCTCTTGTGCTGCCTCGCTTTCTAACTGAGCAACATCCGCTAATCGACTTGCAGTTGATGTTTTCAAACCCACATCAGTGTTCAAGTTGAAGTACAAGCTCATGATGGTCGACTCATTGCCATTCATCTTCTTGTCAGTTTGGATGTTTTGCATCTTACGCAAGTTGCCATTATCACCCTCAGAGGGCACTAAGTTGGCGGTAAACTTATCGTTCGCCAATGCGCCTGCACTTAGCTCAAATACGGTTGCGCCGCCGTTGCTATAAGCAGGGTGATTACTTGGAAGGCTGACTGAGACCGGCCCAGTCGGTGGATATGGCTGCGGAGCCATAAGCACATTGCCTTTGGTATCTGTCACTGCGAATTGGTCACCTGTAGGAGACACCACCACTTCAAATTCACGCAAGTCACCCGCATCAAGGATTTCAAACTTCGCATTACCTTGAGCAAAAGTGGTCGATGCTTCGTAACTTTGCGCGGCGATCGCTTTTGGATCAGTTGTTTCGACTTTCATTTGTGCTGCGCTGCTACGCGTAGGACGAAGTAACACGTGCTCGCCGACCTTTGGTTCATTGCGAACTTCAACACGCATTCCGTCGATGTAGAACGCATTGCCTGCATCGGTATTAAGTTTGACGGTCTCGCCATTTGGCTTAGTCACCGCATAGCTGTCACCATCGTAACGCAACGAGTACTCACCACCTTTCAGTGCACTGATATCATTGATGTAAACCGCCATATCAGCCGTCGATTGAGGGCCTGCAACGACACGAGATTTGGCTAGTCGCTCTGAGTTCACATCGGTAAACAATGGGTCACCCACATTACCGTAGTGATCCAAACCTTGCGATTGCAGGTGGTTTACCTCACTAGAAAACGCCGTCGCTAAGCGGCCAAGCTCATCCATCACTTGTGGTATGTGCTCGTCACGCATCTTAAGTAACGCGCCAATTTTGCCGTCAATATCGTCCGATTTGATGGCTTTAATGCCGCCACCTTCAACCATAGCCAGGCGACGTTGATGAACATCTGGTGAGCCATCAATCATTTTCAATTGGCTCGCTTCGGTTCCCGAAACTAGCGTATGACCATTACCGGTATGAACATTGAAGCCTTCTGAATTTTTGCGCGGGGTCACCGTCACCTTAGTGTATTCAGACAGCTCTTTTATTAGTTTTTCATGTTGGTCCATCAAGTCATTATGAGGACCTGGGGTACGCATCATCAATCGATGAACATCGCGGATTTCAACGGCAAGTTGATTCACGCGTTCAATGCCCATATCCAGTGACTTATTCGTCACGTCCGATTGCTGACGCACGGTTTCATGGAATTCGTTGAGGGTATCGCTGAGTAATTTGGCTTTTTCCAGCACCACTTTGCGCGCGCCCATGTCATTTGGGGTATCCGCCATGGTTTTCAACGCATCGAACCACTCGTTCATGTTCTCTGGGATCTTTTTCGATGCCACTGAAGACAACATGCTAGAAAGCAAATCAAGGTTCTTCTCGTTATCGAGTTTGTTGGCATAGTTGGTTGTGGAGAGGTTCAGCTCTTTAACGGCAAACTCATCCCAAGAGCGGCGAACATTTTCCACATGCACGCCCATGCCGTAAGTTGACCCACCAAATTGACGCGGATCGTTGGTGCCTTGGATAACAGACTGACGGCTGTAACCCTCTGTATTTGCATTAGAAATGTTATGACCAGTCGTATTCAACTGTCGCTGAGCGGTAAGCACACTTTGTGTACCTACATTCAACAAATCTGACGCCATACATGCCCCCAAAAACGAAATAAAATCGGTATTGACCGATCACCTAGTTAGCAATTAGCAAAAGGTGTGCCAGTTTAGGAAAGAAAGAGAAAGCACGAAAAAAGAAAGGCTTGCACTGTGGCAAGCCTTCTCAAAATGTACATCAAGCATTCGTAATCGGGTTGAGTTACATGTTCTCGATTTTTTGTTTCACTTGCAGCACTTTGTCTGCATAGCTTGGGTCAGTTGCGTACCCTGCGCTGTGAATTCCACGAATGAAGGATTCAGAATCACCACCTTGCTGAAGAGCAGTCTCGTAGCGCGGGTTCTCATTCAAGAAGCGGACGTAGTCGTTAAAGCTATCTTGGTAGTTCGAGTAAGAACGGAATGCCGCCGTCTCTTTCACAGGCGTGTTATCGTGGAACTCTAGTGTTTGAGTCGTCACTTTATCACCCTGCCAACTACGGTCAGCTTTAATGTTAAACAGGTTGTTGCTGCTGCCACGTGCGTTCTTAACGACTTTTTGCCCCCAGCCTGTTTCTAGCGCGGCTTGGGCCAATAGCAATGAAGGTTCAACACCCAAGGCTTTCGCTGCACGATCTGCGTATGGCTTCATCGAATTAACAAAAGACTCTGGCGAATCAAAACGTGATGGCTCTGAACCCGGTCGTGATAGCTGACCTGATTCAATTAAGCGCTGCTCGATTTCACGCGCTTTCTTCGGATCCACACGGTGGTATTCCACAGCATTGTTTGCTGCATCGCGCATTGCTGTTTCAGCCTTGTCGTCGCCTTGCCCAACCGTCAACTGCTTAACAATCATGTCAGCCAAACCCATCGAACCCGATGCACTTAAGTTACTCGCCATTTGCTCGTCCAGCATTTGACGGTAGAACTTTTCGTTTTGGCTGTTCATTAAGTTTGACTCAAAGCCTTCGTTCGCTTCGCGCATCGACTTCAGCATCATCGAGGTAAAGATCGATTCAAACTGACGAGCAGCCGCTTGCAATGCTTCATGCTCACCATCTTTGCCCTCTTTCACCGCTTTCTGACGAAGAGTATCGAGGGAGCTGATGTCATGAATAAAGCCGATATCGTTAGGATTGTTGACCATGGTTTCTCTCCTAATCGATTAGATGATGATCAGCTGGCCTTCAATGGCACCAGCTTGTTTCAATGCTTGCAAAATCGCCATCAAATCCGACGGTGCAGCACCGACTTCATTCACCGCTCGGACAAGATCATCCAGTGTCAAACCCGGTTCGAACTTGAACATCTTGCCTTTCTCTTCATTCACTTCGATATCAGAGTCCGGCACAACCACAGTTTGGCCACCAGAGAAGCCGTTTGGTTGGCTCACATTAAGGTTTTCTTTGATTGCTACGGTCATACCACCGTGAGTCACTGCCGCAGGTTTCAGGCGAACATGCTTGCCGACCACAATCGTACCGGTACGAGAATTCACAATGATTTTCGCCGCGCCATCTGCAGGGTCGAACTCTAGGTTTTCGATTGCTGATAAGAAGGCAACACGTTGGCTCACATCACGTGGAGCACGGACACGAACAGACGTCGCGTCAACCGCATTGGCCATTTGAGGTCCAAGGAAGTTGTTTACCGCATCAGCCATACGCTGCGCAGTCGTGAAATCAGAATCCAGTAGGTTAAATGTGATGTAGTCGCCACGCCCAAATGGGTTTGGGATTTCACGCTCTACTGTTGCACCGCTAGAGATAAGACCGACCGTCGGGTTGTTACCAACGATTTTTGAGCCGTCGGCACCTTCTGCACTGAAACCACTGACAACAAGATTACCTTGAGCAACGGCATAAACTTGTCCATCTAGACCTTTTAGGAAAGTTTGTAACAAGGTACCGCCACGTAAACTTTTCGCGCTACCGATTGAAGAAACCGTCACGTCAACTTGCTGACCCGGTTTCGAAAACGCAGGTAGTTCAGCCGTTACCATTACTGCGGCAACGTTTTTGATCTTTGGCTTTGTGCCCGGCGGCATCTGAATGCCGAAGTTTTGCAGCATTGCCGCGAAGCTTTGTTCTGTAAACGGATTGGATTCACCCGTTCCTGGTAAGCCCGAAACCAAGCCATAACCCACGAGTTGGTTACTACGCACACCAGCCACCTGCGCGACGTCTTTGATACGTGCAGCTTGGGCTGTGGTTGCGAACAGTGCAACGCTCAACAGTGCTAATAGGATTCTTTTCATGCTTACTTAATCTCGTGCAGTCAATTTGCCGTCATTTCGACGTCTTACAGGGCTACATTAAAGAATCGTGCCAAGAAACCTGGCTCTTGCATATCTTGTGGCGAGCCTGTGCCAGAGTATTGGATTCTTGCGTTAGATACGCGATTTGACGCAATAGTATTGTCGAAATTGATATCATCAGGGCGAATTGTGCCACTTAGACGAATGTACTCATCACCCGTATTCAGCGTCATCCACTTCTCACCACGGATCACTAGGTTGCCGTTTGCCAGCACCTCAATCACTTCTACCGTGATGTAACCGCTGATGCTGTTGCTTTGCTTAGCCGAAGAGTCGCCGGCAAAGGTGTTGGTGTTGTTCAGATCGTACGAGAAATTGTATTTGCCGCCAATTTGCAGCTCTTGACCACCGACAGACAGAGGTTCCATCTTCGCATCGTTGGTTTTTGATAGATCGGCGTTGGCACTCTTAGTCGCACGAGTGGTTTCGTCGAGTGTTACGGTAATGATGTCGCCGATGCCACGTGGTTTAGAGTCATCGTATAGGTCGGTAATGTGCTCGGTGCTAAACAAAGAGCCCGTTGCTGCCGCATAGTGCTCTGGTTTTTGCTTAGGGTGAATCGGTGCCCATGCCGGATCGCCTGCCACCGGATCGGTTCTGCCGCGCAAAGTATCAATGATGCCGCTGCTCTCTTCTTTCGACTTATCGCCTTCAACCGCATCCACCACCGTTGTCGCTTGGCTGACTTCGTCGGTTTCAATCGGCTCTAGCATCGCACAACCAGACATGGTCGTGATAAGTACAAGTAGACAAATACGTTTCATCATTGGCTCCCTAAATCCCGATCTTAGTGATTACAACTGCTGGTTAACGAAGCTCATCATCTTGTCGACCGATGAGATTACTTTTGAGTTCATTTCGTACACGCGCTGAGCTTCGATCATGTTGACCAGCTCTTCCGTTACGTTCACGTTAGATGCTTCAAGCATGGATTGACGAATTTCGCCCAAACCATCAAGACCAGGGACACCTTCTTGTGGGTCACCGCTTGCGCCAGTTGGTAAGTAAAGGTTCTGACCGATTGGCTCAAGACCACCAGGGTTTACAAAATCAGTAATAGTTAGCTGACCAACCACAACGTTGTTTTGTTCACCACGAATACGCACTGAGACTTCACCGTCTGTGCCAACCGTGATAGAAATTGCGTCTTCAGGAATCACAATCTCCGGCTCTACAGGGTAGCCAGAGCCAGAAGTCACTAACGTACCTTCACCATCCAACGTGAACTGACCGTTACGGGTGTAACCGATGTTGCCGTCTGGCAAAGTTACTTGGAAGAAGCCATCGCCTTCCACCATCATATCGAGTGCGTTAGTGGTGGTTTGCGCGTTACCGTGCGTGTGCACTTTTTGCGTCGCAACCACTTTAGAGCCGGCACCCAGCATCAAACCACTTGGCAGTTCTGTGTTCTGAGAAGATTGGCCGCCTGGCTGGTTGATGTTTTGGTAGAACAAATCTTCAAATACCGCACGGCTCTTTTTGTAACCAACGGTTGAGGCGTTCGCCAAGTTGTTCGAAATCGTTGCGATGTTGGTCTGTTGGGCGTCTAGACCTGTTTTACTTACCCATAGTGCTGGATGCATTGTGAACCTCTAACTCTGTTAACTCATACGAAGCAATGAATCTGAAGACTTGTCCATCTCTTCAGCGGTGCTCATCATTTTGACCTGCATTTCAAACTGACGTTGAAGGTCAATCAAAGCGGTCATTTCACCTACGGCATTCACGTTACTACCTTCAATAGCACCGGTTTGGATGCTGATAGAGCCGTCTGCTTCGTAAGGCTGGTTTGGAGTTTTATGGCGAAATAAGCCATTGGTATCTTTAAACAAGTTTTGATCGTCTGTACGTACAAGCTTGATACGATCAACCACTTCTAATTCTTCAGCCGGCGCACCTTGAGGCAGTACAGAGATGGTGCCGTCACGACCGATTTCGATTTTGGATACTGGGATTGGCAAGGTGATTGGCGCATCATTTTCGCCCAACACCACATGACCGCTTGCATTCGTTAGCAAGCCGTTTTGATCCACTTTTAGGTTACCGTTACGCGTCAAACCTTCTTTGCCAGTTTGGTCCATAACAGAAATCCAGCCGCTGCCTTCTACCGTAATATCGAGGTCACGACCGGTTGTGATCACACTACCTTGCGCAAAGTTATGTCCTGGACGTTCCGTCATGCTAAATACACGTGAAGGCAAACCTTCACCATAAGCTTGCATAGAGCGAGCTTGTGCTAAATCAGCACGGAAGCCAGTTGTACTCACGTTTGCCAGGTTGTTGGCACGCAATTGCAGGGCCTGCATATTTTGCTTGGCGCCGCTCATTGCGAGAAACAGTGCGCGATCCATAAATTACTCCAAAAGTTCTCTGTACAAGGGAGCAAAAGCAATAGTTATGCCAACATTAAAATAATGTTATTAATCAAAACCTTGAATATAAATTGAGAGTTTTCAGATGGCAATTCAGGATGAATCAGCCAAGAGAGAGGCAATGTTTTGATCCGCCTAGCGGCAACAGCGGCAAGCCAGAGATCAAAGCATGCCCAACCTGAACTGAGGTATTTTCAGGTTGAGCACCAGATGAATGTCATGATGTCATCAAACGATACGGCAAGTGCATGCAGCGTTTGATTAAGCAGATGAGAGAGGTATCTAACCAGCGCTCTAGCGAATCTGCAGGATATTTTGTTGTAGCTGGTTGTGTACTTCTAGCGCACGTGAGTTCGCTTGGAAGTTACGCTGAGCAGAGATCAGATCCACCAGCTCCTGAGTCATATCAATGTTTGATTGCTCTAGCATACCGTTGTTGATAGTACCGAAAGAGCCTTTGTTTGATTCACCCCAAATCTTGTCACCAGAGAACTGAGTTGAATCCCATTGAGTGCCGCCTTTCTTATCCAGACCTTGCTCGTTTGGAACACGCACTAGCGCCACACGACCCAATGTTACGTTTTCACCGTTTGAGTAAGTACCCAGTACGCTGCCGTTTTCATCAAAGTCTACTTTAGTCAGGAAACCCGTTGTTGCGCCATCTTCATCGAACTTAGTCAGTTCAAATGGTGCAGCAAACTGAGTCGCTGAGCCTAAACCAAAGTTAAGTGTTTGCGCAGGATCCGCGCCGTTTAAATCCACTGGGCTAGTGTTTGTCGCAGGATCGCCCAACGCTACCGATGTGATTGGCTGACCGTTGTTTAGGCTTGCCAACGTACCATCGTTGTTGAACTTCATCGTGTGACCAACGTGACCCGTTGGCGTTGCTGCATCACCGTTAGCAACGTTCAATGGCTTCTCGCCGCCTTTGTCTGTCACTGTGTAGTAAGTTTGCCACGTGTTCGGCTGAGTTTGGTCTTTCAAGTAGTAAGTCGTTAGCTTGTAAGACTGACCCATCGAGTCATAAATCGTTGAAGAAGTCGAACGGTTGTATGTATCTGGATCTGAGAAATCAAACTGAGTTGGATCTTTCAAATCACCATTAGCCGGTAAGTTCACACCCACTTCAATGTTCGCTGTTTGCTTTGGCTTACCAAATTCTGCAGGGATATTGATTGGTTGTGGCTCGTAAGACGAAACCTCACCAGACTCAGGGTTTACTTGGTAACCAAGTAGGAACTCATCGTTCGCTGTTACCATGTAGCTTTCTTTGTTCAAATGGAACGCACCGTTACGTGTCATTTCATTTTGCTGTGGGATAAGGCGATCTTTCGCTACTGCGAAGAAACCTGTACCCGACACACGCAAGTCCATTGGGTTGTTGGTGTAAATGCTTGAACCTTCGTGAAACTGTTGCGCCACTTGGTTCGCTTGTGCACCGCCACCCGGAGTGGTTTTTGCGTTAGTGAACAAAGAGTTTGAGTACACATCGCTGAATTCCGCACGAGACTCTTTAAAGCCGTACGTGTTGGCGTTCGCAATGTTGTTACTGGTGGTGTTCAAATCCAGTTGAGCGGAGGACAAACCGCTTAAAGATACATATGACATTCCAAAATCTCCTAACCTGACGCGCTATTGAATTACGCTTTGCCGACTTCCAATACTTCTGCAAGTCGAACTGGCGATTCAAAACCTGCCAGATTGAGTAATACGTTTCCGTCGCCCTTACCTAGCAATACACTGTTCACGTTTGCGTAAGTAGACACTGGGAACTCTTGCGACTCCCCATCTACCAAGCCAGACGCTTTCACATTGTATTTGCCAGCAGGCATTGGATTTCCGTTTTCATCATTACCGTCCCAAAGCACACGAGTGTCGCCGGCTGGTTTCGCACCTACCTCAAAAGTACGCACCAATTGGCCCGCTTCGTTTTCCACTCGAACAAACAGGTTGTCGAGAGGTTGTGCAAGCTTAACCATTGCCGCCATTGTTGCATTGTCTTGCTTTACACCCGCCGCGCCTGGGACCAATACGTCACGACCAACCAAAGAGGAAGCTTGTAACGCTTGGTTTGATGTCATTGACGAGTTCAAACTCTCGAACTGAGAGTTCATCTTGCCGATGCCATCTACGGTCGCAAATGACGCCATTTGCGCAATCATCTGGTCATTACCTACCGGCTTAAAAGGGTCCTGCTGAGACAATTGCTTGGTGAGCAAAGATAGGAAGTCTTCCTGTTTCAGGTCCTGCTTACCCGTGCTCTCTTCAGTCTTCTTGTTCTCTTGTAGGCTTTTAAGCTGGTCGATATAGGACAAGCCGCTTTGACCAACGTTGTTAATTCCGGCCATACGCTACCCCCTTATCCTTATTGACCCATCTGCAGCGTACGCAGCAGCATTTGTTTACTAGAATCCGCTACTTGCACATTGGTTTGGTATGCGCGAGAAGCCGAAATCATGTTTGCCATTTCTTCCATTACATTCACGTTAGGCTTGTAGATGTAGCCTTCGTCGTTTGCAAGGGGATGGTCTGGGTTGTACTCCGCATTCAGCGGTTTATCGCTTTCTACAATACCCATCACTTTCACTGGCACCGTATCACCGCCACGCATGGCGTTACTTAACTCAGCACCAAATACAGCATGACGCGCTTTGTAAGTGTCTTTCGCAGAGCTGCTGACACTGTCGGCGTTCGCCAAGTTGCTTGAGGTAGTATTCAGACGAACGGATTCAGCGCTCATTGCGGAACCTGTCACATTGAAAACGTTAAATAAGCTCATCTAAATTATTCCCCTTTGATTGCTTTGGTTAAGTTCTTGAATTTGCTGCCTAGAAAGTCGAGTGATGCTTGGTGTCTGATTTGGTTTTGCATAAACAAGTTACGCTCTAAATCCAAATCTACCGTGTTGCCATCACCCGTATCTGGTTGCGTAGGAAGACGATATAGCTTGTCCCCGACCAAGGTTGTAGTGGCAGGAATGTGCCGACCATCTGTGCGGCTAAGACCAATGCTTGCCCCGGATGTTGCCGCCTGCAATTCCTTAGCAAAGTCTAAACCTCTTGATTTGTAGCCAGGCGTGTTAGCTTGCGCGATGTTGGTGGAAATCACCTCCGCGTTGCGCTCACGTACGCCCACCGTGTATTGGTGGATGCCTAGTGCGTTGTCAAAAGATATAGCCATGTTTGCCTCTACATTAAGAACTGACCGTTATTAATAACTAAAGAGCAATTAGCGTGCCAAAAATAGAACATGCCGTTTTGCCGCTTCAGTTATCGAGGTAATGGATTGCAATAAGCAAGCCAAAGTGATTGATGAAATGTCATATCGAGCCAAGTAATCAGCTCGGCTCACTAAAAAATATACACCCGATGCCTGCCCATAGGCAAAAATGACGCTGGCTTTTACAGCAGAGAGGGAGAAAAAGGAAGCAAGAATGAAACGAGAAAAGTGGGAGAAAAAAGAAAAGCCTGACACAAAGGTCAGGCTTTTGAAGTGGTTAAAAGAGTCCGCTATTTTAGCTTGTCGCTACTTTAACTTGTAAATAATACCTGGGTTGCAGCGCACCATTTCAAATTTGTCTGTCAAACCCGTCAGTGATTCTGACGCACCCAGCAGTAGGTAACCGCCTGGGTTTAGGCTGTTTGCCATTTGGTTCAGTACTTTCGACTTCATCTCTGGTGAGAAGTAAATCAGTACGTTACGACAGAAAATGATGTCGAACTTACCCATTAACGCGTAGCTCTCCATCAGGTTTTGTGGACGGAAGTTCACTAGGCGTTTTACGTTGTCTTTCACTTTCATGCGGCCATCGCCTGCATCTTCAAAGAAAGTGCGACGACGCTCAGGCGAAAGACCACGACCCAAGGCAAGATTATCGTAAACACCCGCACGGCACATATCCAACATACTTGCTGAAATATCCGTCGCGGTGATCGACACGCTTGGCAATAGACCTGGCTTACGCTGCTGCGTTTCCAGAATGGTCATTGCCATTGAGTAAGGTTCTTGGCCTGAAGAGCTCGCAGCCGACCAAATTTTGATTGGTCGCTTGTTTGCCGCCATCTCCGGCAACAGTTTGTCAGCTAATACCGTGAACGGATAAGTATCTCGGAACCACAATGTTTCGTTAGTCGTCATCGCATCAACAGCGGCAATGCGTAGTTCACGATTGCGGCCAGTCACGACATCACGTAGCAAATCCGACAGCGACGCCAGCTTGAACTTTGTCACAAGCGGGCTCAGTCGGCTGCGCACTAGGTATTGTTTACTGTCACCTAATACGATGCCACATTGTGATTCTAGAAAACGGCTAAAGTCACGATACTCTTGATCACTGATTGTAATAGCAGTCATTAATGTCTCTTTTATTGTGTTAATGCAGATTTAACCGCGTTACCCAATTCATCTGGGTTAAATTTCGCAATGAAGGTGTTTGCACCTACGCGCTCAACCATTGCTTGGTTGAAGACGCCACTCAATGAGGAGTGCAGGATAACATAAAGGTTCTTCAAATCTGCATTTCGGCGAATTTCGGCCGTTAGTGTGTAGCCATCCATCTCTGGCATTTCGATATCTGAAATGACCAAAGAGATCTGATCGTAGATGCTACCTTCTTGTGCCATTTCAAGCAGCTTATTGTACGCTTCTTTACCATCTTTCACAGAGACAACTTCAAAACCGATTGAAGTAATTGCACGCTCAACCTGTTTACGCGCTACCGTCGAGTCATCTGCGATCAATACGCGACGCACGATTGGCTTCTCTTGTTCAGCAACAGCGATCTCTTCGCCGATGCTTGAATCCATGGTTTCGTCTACTGGTGCAATCTCTGCCAAGATTTTCTCAACGTCCAGAATTTCCACTAGCTCGTTGTCGATGTTTGTTACCGCTGTTAGGTAGTGCGCTTTACCAGCACCATCAGGCGGCGGCAAAATCGCTTCCCAGTGCATGTTAATAATGCGCTCAACCGAAGACACCAAAAACGCTTGGATAGTACGGTTGAATTCAGCAATCACAACAAAACATTTATCGATATCTGTCGTTGGACGGCCACCGATTGCCAAACTTAAGTCAATCACTGACACGGTATGGCCACGGATATGAGCGACACCTTTCACTAGCGGGTGTAGGTTTGGCATCGAAGTCAGCTTAGGGCACTGTAGTACTTCTTTTACTTTGAATACGTTAATGCCGTAGCGCTGTCGTCCCATCAACCGAAAAGTGAGTAGTTCCAATCGGTTTTGGCCGACGAGTTGCGTACGCTGATTCACCGAGTCAAGAATCCCCGTCATATGCTCATCTCCATCTCAAACTTTTTGTTTTTAAATGATACTCTACGACTGGCAGGCATAATACCAGAGAAACAGTATGGCGCATCATAATATGAATTCAACACCATTTACTATGACAATATGTAGAGCGTTATTTACAAAGTACGCTAAGTCTATCGGCATTTTGCTCAGTATGTTTAGCTTTTTTGTTCATTCAGCAACGGAAAGTCAGATCGAGCAAATCCGAACCGCCGCCGAGCAGCACATTCTTAGCACGGTAGAGCAACCAGCGGGAGGAAATTTGTCCGTCAATGCGGCAAATATTGATCCACGTATCAAAGCCACCGATTGCCCAGAGCCCCTTGATACAGCTGCATCTTCAACCAGTAGCACACGCAGTAACATCAACGTATTGGTTGAATGCCCCGTCGATGACTGGAAGGTTTATGTTCCTGTGAGGATCTCAGCATCGGTTCCGATGATCGTTTCAACACGTCAACTCGGCCGTGGTGAGATCATCAGCGCTTCTGATGTGACGACTTCAATGATCGAATTACAGCGCTTTCGTAAAGATGGTTTTAGCAATATTGATCAAGTGATCGGTTCAAAGCTAAAACGTAACGTTCGCCTTGGTGATGTTGTAGAACGCAATGATGTCTGCGTGGTATGCCGCAATGAGAAAGTCACGATCAAAGCAGTAAAATCTGGTATGACGATCACCACGCAGGGCACGGCATTACAGGATGGATCCGCTGGAGATCAAGTAAGAGTGAAAAATGATAAGTCCCAACGTATAATAGAAGGAATTGTGACAGGCATTGCGGAAATCACCATCACCTTCTAGGGTCGGTTGATGCACGGCAAATCGATCAATAAAAATGCAAAAAATCACTAAAGTTATTTTGCCCTTGGTCGATAGTCTGGATACCAGTATTACGATACGAGTTTAAGGTTGAAACATGGCAGGTATAGATAATATACGTTCAGGTCAGATGATGACGACGACAAGTCGCGCACCTGCACGAACGGATTCTAGTGCTACTAGCACTACAGAATCGAAAAAAGCGCCAGCACAACAAGACGCGGTATCACTAAGCCAACAAGGCAAAGCAGTCAGCAAACTCCAGAAGGATATGGCAGCTTCTCCGGCTTATGACAGCGCAAAAGTGGCGGCAATCAAAGAAGCAATTGCAAACGGTTCATACAAAGTTGATCCAGAGAAACTGGCGGACAACATGATCAAGTTTGAAAACGAATTGCAAGGCAAAAGCTAACTGACTTAGGCCCAAGGTAAGAATTCATGGCAGCATTAGTCGATCTTGTTAACTTCCAGCTAGAAAATGCAAAAGCACTTTCTGGAGTGTTACGTCAAGAAACACAGGCGATCAGCGCACGTGTATCTACTGAGATCGAGAAACTTGCCAAAGAAAAGATGACACTCATTGGTCAATTGAGAACCACTGACCAGCGAATCGCCTCTCACCCGCACGTCAATCAACTTACCGAAGACGAAAGCCTAAGTCAGGTTGTCGCACAGATCCAATCCATCATTCTCGATTGTCAGCAAGTAAACCAAATGAACGGTGAGTCGCTCAATCGTGCCCAATCCAGCTTCAATAAACTTAACAACATGCTTCAGCGTACCCACGGTAAGGTCGGCATGACCTACAATGCCGGCGGCAAAACTCATACCATTTCAACGCTAGGCACTAACATCAAAGCCTAACTCTTTGAATCAATCCCACGACTACCCTATCGACGTTATCTTGTAGCCAACTGCTCTATTCCTCTGAGCTTCTATTCCTCTAAGCATAGCCAAACAGCATCCAATAGCTGACACACGTAAAACTAACGCACATAAAAAAGCGACCGATTGTTGCCAATCCGCCGCTCAAGTCGATTATCTGTTTGTGAAGTTGTATTAGAACAAGGTCTGCTGACGCTTCTCAGGCACCTGTTGCACTTCACCGTAATCACGCAGTTTATCCATCTTACGGATATCCAAACGTAACTCAGTGACATAGCTGTCTTCGACTAAGTAACTGCGCACAACCTCAGCGCCACGAATCACACCGTCAACGGCACCTGTTGTACTTTCAATGCCTAAGCGCTGGTCGGCAAGTTCCGCACGGCCGCTCACTCGCATACCATACACTTGCTCAGCAAGTTCACGGTACGCATCAATCTTAGATGCACGCATCGCACGAACGCGCTTCTCTTCAACAGTACGGCCAGTTTGCTCACTCACGCTTGCGTAACCCACCGCCACCAAAATCTCATCTTGGCGCATCTGCTGCAAAGGCTGACAACCCACCAGCACCAATGTCGCGATAATAAATAATAACTTCTTCATGTCGGTTTCCTACGGGCGGAGAATCACAGTGTAAGGCTGACGAATAGTTGGGTCAGAACGAATAAGCACACCATCCTGGGTACGGATACTGTTTAGCGTATCTAAATCACGGCCAATGCGGTCCGCAGGCAAGAAGCCTTGTGCCGTTGCAACGACGATGCGGCTTTGCATACCGACTACGCGTGCATTCACTAACACACCACCCTCTTGGCGAAGCATAGTGCCTGTCAGCACGTACTGGATTTCTTGCTCTTGTGCCAGATCTTGCCAATCACGGCTCAGTGCGAAATCGCCTTGCTGAGTCACTTGGATTGAACCTGTGGTTTTGAAATCCACGACTTTAAAGCCACGGCGTTGGAATTGGTGAATAAACCCTTCCGATACCGAGTTACCAAGCCAGTTGGTTGCATCCATGTTTTGCAGATCGACAAAAGAAGTAATCGCAATCGGTGTACGCGACGATACTGCAACGTTCGAAACCATCAGCTCTTCCGTCATGCTCTCAATGAAATAGTCCATCGTATGACGAGGGCTGTCCATCAGCATGAATTGGCTGCCTGAATACGGTTCTTTACCATTGTAAATTGGTGAGTAGGCGCACGATGTTAAAAGCGTCATCATCGATGCGGCAACAAGCCATCTTTTCATGGTTTGATTCTCCAGATAATCTTAGGTGTGACTGCTCTTTCGCGACTTCATTTCAATAAAACGTAATCTTGGAACAGTCCTTGCTTTTCTTCTGTTTGTCGAACGAAATAAAAGCCCACCAAACTTCACTGAAATTGGTAAAGCAATATTTATACCCGAACGGTTACTAACAATGAAAAAAATATTTTTTAGCCTAATATCAGTCACTTTTATATTGATGATGCCATTTCGAGCAGTTGCATCTTGGTATGAAGTGACAGGCGTTGCCACGATCGTTTCCTCAGAAGAAGCGGCAAGGCTGCACGCGTTAGAAGACGCACTCTTCAAGGCCGTCAACTTTTCGGGCGCTGACATCGGCAGCATCAGCAACTTGATGCCTTTGCTGGAAGAAAACCGCAAAGAGTACCAGTTCACGAACCACGAAGTGCGTTACATCTTGGTCGAGTCAGAGCGTAAACGCAGCGGCAAAATGGAAATGAGGATCCGAGTGGACATTTATCCATCGGCAACGGGTTGCCACGTGGATCAATACAAGAAGACCGTATTGGTCGGTAATATCGATGTCGCCTCTCCTCAACAAGCGGTTATGGGCCAGATCTACAGTGTGGGTGATGACTTTAGCCACGTGGTCAATCGCCAATTAGATCAAACCTCGCGCAGTTTTGTCTCGGTCGGCACCACAGACTACTCCATCAGCGCCAATTACCCAGAGCGCACTAAGATGATTGCGCAAGACAATGGCGCGCAGTACATCATCGGTGGTGTCATCACCGACTTAACCGCTACCATTGATGCGAAATTATTGAAAGACGACGTTATTAACCGCCAGTTTGCCATGGAGATGAAGGTCTTTGACGGCAAAACGGGGCACGAGGTTTACCACAAGAACTACCGCGAAGTGGCGCGTTGGCCTTTTGCTAAAACCAGCCAAGTTGATACCCGCAGTGCACGCTTCTGGGCATCAACTTACGGTGAGATGATGCTGCGCGTTAGCCGCAATATTATGTTGGATTTGGAATCGGAACTGTCTTGTAAAATCACCCTGCCAGAAGTGGTGGCGGTGTTTGGTAACACGGTGACCATGGATCTTGGCCGTATGCACGGCGTACAAGAGGGTGACCAGCTGCAATTGTGGCACACCGCGTCATTCATTGACCAAAACGGCCTACCACGTAATAAGGTCTCTCAGAGCGATATTACCCTGAGGGTGACTCGTGTCTACGAACACGAAGCGGAACTGACGATTGAACAGCCAAATCTAGCGTCTAGCGTGCAGATTGGCGACGTAATGAACAAGATGCTTTAGCAATGCGTATAATGCCTTGCGATATGCCTACTTTTGAATATCATAGGTAACGCATCTTATTTGATTACGCCCCCATGGCACAGCTGGATAGCGCAGTCCCCTCCTAAGGGACAGGTCGTAGGTTCGAATCCTACTGGGGGCGCCATATAAATCAAAGCCTTAGCTAAAAAATTAGCTAAGGCTTTTTTATGTCTGCTATTTAGGTAAAGCGCGCTTGCTAAAAGCGCCTGAACAAAACTACTTAAGATCAATGCTGTTGAGACGCCCCATAAAAGTCAAGATTTCGAGGTTGTCTTTGTGCGCATCAAGCAAGGCTTTTTTGGTTTGCATATAAGCGGCAAGCTTGCCGTACTTGTTGATAGACCGCACGACCGTTTTGTACTTGTATTCGCCCGCGTCATTAAACTCACGCCATTTTGCGATATAGCAGGTGTCGCGGTTGTCTGGGTCTTCCAATGTTGGATTTGGCTTATGGACTATTTTAGGCTCAACGCTGTGTGGCAGCCTTGTCATCAGGTACGGGTCTTTCAGTAGACGACGCCAAAACTTGCCCCACATCTCTCGCCCAAGCTCGTTACGCAGTTTGATGGCCTTCTTAATCCCTTTCTTTTCCCCAATGCGAACAAAACCCACGGAGCGATGCAATACCGTATCGTCCGGTGTATGAATATGGATCTTAAAGGCAGTCTTGCCTTTTGAGATGAAGCGGTGTCCAGTATTTGTAATTAAATTGCTCTTAGACATAGTGCTAAATAATAGTTTTATTAATAGCCAAAAGGGTAAGCAAAACTCATAGATAATTAAAGTAATAAAATACAAAACTGTAAATAGCATGTATGTTGATTCTTTTTTAAAACTTCTAATACAGATATAAAAAAGCCCCAAAGAGCGAACTCTTTGGGGCATTCAGCGCTTAAGGCTTCTAACGGTCAGATAGGAGCTTATTGCTGAACTTGGTATTCAAACTCAGGAACAACAACTTCTACACGACGGTTCTGTTCACGGCCTTCACGAGTCTCGTTTGAAGCGATTGGGTTGTTTTCACCTTCGCCACGAGCGTGAATACGATCTGCGTCGATGCCTTTCTCTACAAGAGCGTGAGCTACAGATTCAGCACGTTTTTCAGAAACTTTTTGGTTGTAAGCTGCTGGGCCTGAAGTATCTGTGTAACCAATTACATCAACGTTCGCTTGTGGGTACTCGTTTAGGAATGCTACTAGGTCGTCTAGTTTAGCAGCGCTCTCTGGTTTAAGAGTTGTGCTGTTTAGTGCGAAGCTACCAGTACCGATTGTTTGAGTTTCGAAAGTCTTAGTTACTACTACTGGAGCAACTTCTTCTACAACCACTTCTTCAACGATTGGCTCTTCTTCTACAACAACTTCATCGTTGCCGCCGAACTTGAATGCAACACCTAGCGTTGCAGAGTTGCCCATTGCTTTAACTGAATCGTTGCTGATGTCAGTGATTGTTTGGTATTCCGCACGTGCTGTTACGTTTTCGCTAACGTTGAATTCAACACCTGCAGCACCTAGGTAAGAGTAGTCGTCTTTACCGTCGTTCATCATTAGGTAAGCACCACCCACTTTACCGTAAAGTGCGATGTCTTCAGTGATTGGTAGGCTGAACTTAGGAGCAAGAGTGATTGCTTCTACGTGACCACCGAAAGAAGTTTGGTCAAAGTCACCTAGGTTGTCGAAACCAGCTTCTACTGAGAAGTAGTCATTCATTTCGTAACCAACAAAAGCACCTAGAGTAGAGCCATCTTTGTCACAAGCTTGACCAGCTACACAAGCGTCTTCCATCCAAGACTTACCCATCTTACCGCCCACGTATACTTCTGCGTGCGCTGCTGAAGCCATAAGTAAAGAAGCTGAAATTACCGCTGCTAGTTTTTTCATTATTGATTCCTCTAAAAGAAGTTCTCTTGTTCGTAACGAAATGCGCCGCCCGACTGACTGACGTTGTATTTCAATTCTTTTATTCAGTTCCCTTGAGCTTGATACCGAAGTGACTTCCGACTGTTTGCATATCTGCATAAAAGTCACTTCGGTATGTCTCCTGGTCAGTGGTGCATATCGCTCCCTCACTGACGACGAGCACTATAACTCCAAGAAATCCCGAGACAAATCCCAAAATTGTCAATTTAGTGTCATCGAAAAGCATGATTTAATGTGATCTAGAGCACCTTAAAGCGAGCAGCAACAAACACGCAAACGTTTGCGTGATGTTTCAAAAAAGAATAGGTAAAGCAAATCAACTTCTCATTAATGAGACAACAATCACGGAACTTTATGGATTGTGCTTTAAATTCAGAGAGATATTTCATATAGGAAAAGCAGAAATGCATTTGCAGAAGTTATATTTGGATAAGTAAAACTTATCAATTTTTGAGCATTTTGATGAAAAAGTTCCCCAAAGAAAGGAAAAATGATGTCGAATTACCTCTTTATTCCAGAATGAAATACAAAAAACCGCGGAATTTTCCGCGGTTTTTTGACTAATTATTCAAGCAATTATGCGTTCGCTTCACGCTCGGCGATGAACTCAAGTGCCATCTTGATGCGTGCAACACAACGCTCTTTGCCAATCAGTTCCATTACTGCATCTACAGAAGGAGACTGGCCGCCACCTGTTACTGCTACACGTAGTGGCATACCGATTTTGCCCATGCCGATCTCTAGCTCTTCACATACAGCTGCGATAACGCCATCTTTGATGTTCGCTGTCGTCCACTCAGTCAGTGCTTCTGCTTTCGCTAGAGCAAGCTCTAGAGGCTCTTTAGCCACGCCGCGTAGGTGTTTCTTCGCCGCGCCCGCTTCAAACTCAGCGAAGTCTTCGTAGAAGTAACGGATTTGCTCAGCTAGCTCAACTAGCGTGTTGCAACGCTCACCCACTAGCGTGATCACTTCAGTGATAGCAGGGCCGTTTGTTACGTCTAGTTTTTGTTGATCTAGGTGCCATTGTAGGTGCTCTGCAACGTACGCTGGATCTGAGTTCTTGATGTAGTGGTTGTTCAACCATTGCAGTTTGTCAGTGTTGAATGCTGACGCAGACTTAGAAACTGCGTTTAGACTAAATAGGTTGATCATCTCTTCTTGAGTGAAGATCTCTTGGTCACCATGAGACCAACCAAGACGCACTAGGTAGTTGTTTAGTGCAGCTGGTAGGTAGCCCATATCACGGTATTGCATTACTGATACAGCGCCGTGACGCTTAGACAGTTTCGCACCGTCATCACCTAGGATCATTGCACAGTGTGCGAATGTTGGTACTGGCGCACCCAGAGCTTCGTAGATGTTGATCTGACGAGGCGTGTTGTTGATGTGGTCTTCACCACGAACAACGTGAGTAATACCCATATCCCAGTCGTCAACCACTACACAGAAGTTGTACGTTGGAGAACCGTCAGTACGACGGATGATCAGATCATCCATTTGTGTGTTGCTGATTTCGATACGGCCACGGATTTGGTCATCAAATACTACGCTGCCTTCTTTCGGGTTACGGAAACGGATAACACATGGATCGCCATCTTTTGCCGCTTCGTTTGCCGCTTTGATCTTTGGATGGTTAGCATCGTAACGAGGCATTTCTTTGTTTGCTTCTTGCTCTGCACGAACTTCGTCTAGCAGCTCTTTAGATGCGTAACATTTGTATGCTTTGTCTTCTTCTAGAAGCTTATCAACCATCTCGTTGTAACGATCAAAACGTTGAGTTTGGAAGTAAGGACCTTCATTCCACTCAAGACCTAGCCATTCCATACCTTCTAGGATCGCATCAACCGCTTCCTGAGAGTTACGCTCAAGGTCAGTATCTTCGATACGTAGAACGAATTCACCACCTTGGTTTTTAGCGTATAGCCAAGAGTAAAGTGCAGTACGAGCACCACCAACGTGTAGGTAGCCAGTTGGGCTAGGAGCAAAACGAGTTTTAACCGTCATTTGAGTTCCTTAGGGATAATGAGCAACGAGAGGGCTCTCGTTGTAATGTCAAGGATAAAAGTGGCGACATTTTACCATCGTAAGTCAATACTACAATCCTTCCGTGTGGTTTAACGCCAGAAATACAAACGGGGCAGTCACCGAAGCGGCGCAGCCCTGTTATTTATACTAGACGAAGGTTATCGCTAAAGAGCGGTTATAACTGTGCACAACCGCTATAGTAAGAGAAATAGTATATACCCAAGTGACTTCAAGATGCAGGATTCAGAGCGTTGTCATTGATTCGAGGTCAAGGAAAACGACGCCGCGTAATAGCCAGCTCTTTCCAAGTTGTTTGACGCAGAGATCGGGGCAATGACACGCTCCCGAAGGGCGAGCTGTCTTGGCTTGTATACTTTGTTGTCGATTCTTGATTTAGAGTGACTAGATCTTTAAATCGCCGCCGCGTCTACAAACCAAGTCATTCTCGCTGAACCTAGCATCTCGAGGTTACTTGGGTATATACATCCACATAACATATTGAGTGTTATAAAACCGAGTAATAAGTCTAATTATTGATATTTATATCCTTAGTTGCTGTATTTGTTACAAAAGCTGTTTAAAGGGGCAGCCCTGGCATAATTTTGCGTATTCACGTGTGATATATTTCACGGCTTTTGCTGGTGTTTCTTATTTATTTCATAAATAAACCTGATAGTAGGCACAAATGGTGGGCTCTGCTCAGGGCTTAGTTTGCATTTAAATAAATATCAGGTACGACAATGGATACGTTAATCAAACCCTCTTTACTTGCACTGACGATTGCCAGCGCGCTTAGTGCCAACGCTAACGCAGAAATTATTCTCTCCCAGTATGTTGAAGGCGGTTCCTACAACAAGGCGGTGGAAATCGCGAATACGGGTGATGCAGCGGTAACGCTAACTGGCTATGAACTGGCAAAATCATCAAACGGTGGCGGTACTTGGGGCAGCACACTCGATCTTAGCCAAGTGACGCTACAAGCGAACCAAGTGTATGTACTGGCGCATGGTGACGCGAGCGATGCCATCAAAGCTGTCGCGGATATCACAGATAAAAGCGTAGCGAACTTTAATGGTGACGACCCGATCGCGCTGCTTAAAGATGGTGAAGTGCACGACATCATCGGTGTGATGGGGGACGTAGATTTTGGTAAAGACACCACATTGGTTCGTAACAGTGATGCACTAACCCCTTCTGCTACCTATGATGCATCTCAGTGGACAGCATTTGAGAAAGACAACATTGACGGTCTTGGTGAGCTAAATGCGACTGAGCCACCAGCACCATTCGCTTGTGAAGTCGACGGTCAGCAACCTAACTTCACTACCATCCAAGATATTCAAGGTGAAGGCGATACGTCTCCATTCATTGATGGTTACCCATACATCACTGACGAAGATCATTTCGTAACGGGCGTCGTGACTGCTGTTACCACTGGCCTAACCAAAGGTTTCTACCTACAAGCACTAGAAAGTGACAACAACGATAAGACTTCAGAAGGCTTGTTCATTCATACCGACGCGGCAGACACGGAACTAAAAGCTGGTGACGTTGTTTGTGTGAAAGGTAAAGTTCAAGAGTACTACAGTAGTACTCAGCTAGCTTCTGATGCTAACAGCTATGTGAAAACAGGCACATCGGATATTACTCGAGTTACCGATCTTGTTATCAAAGAAGGTGAGACACTGCGTGAGGCGCTAGAGCGTCATGAAGGTATGCAAGTTGAACTAACCTCGGCAAGTGACTTGTTTGTAACTCGTAACTTCTCTTACGACTACGACTCTCGCCGTAACAACATGATGTTGTCTCATGAAGCGCCATTGTTTAAGCCGACTCAATTACACGCAGCAGAGAGCGATGCAGCCGTTGAGCTAGCAAAAGACAACGCAGCGAACCGCGTATACCTAGAATCTGATGGCAAAGCACCAAACGGCCAAATTCCTTACTACCCAGATTTTGCTAAAGATGCAGACCAAGATGGCTCTTCTGAACAGCATATTCGCCTTGGTTCGCGAGTAGAAGGTCTGCAGGGCGTGGTAGCTTATAGCTACAACGAGTACCGCCTGATTGCGACTAATGAAGTCGATAACACTAACTTCGTCACTACAGGTGAAGGTTTCGACGTGGCTCGTAAAGATGCCCCTGCGATTGCGGATTCAGATTTGCGTATCGCTAGCTTCAACGTCTTGAACTACTTCAACTCTGTGGCTGACAGTGGCCATGAAAACCCAACTGGACAAAACCGTGGTGCGACTAACCTAGACGAGTTCCTGATCCAACAAGCGAAAATCGTTGCGGCAATGAACAAGATGGACGCTGACATCATTGGTCTGATGGAAGTCGAGAACAACGGCTTTGGTGACAGCAGTGCTGTGAAGAACTTGGTGGATGCATTGAATGCTGAAATCGAAGACACAGAAGATCATTACACTTATGTTGAAATCGCGGATCAAGACAAATACCAAGATGAGTACTTTGGTAGTGATGCGATCATGGTGGCGATCCTATACCGTGCAAACGAAGTGACGCCAAAAGAAGCTGCGAAAGTGATTGTGACGCCAGAGCAACACATCGAAGAAAACACCATTACACGTGGTGACGATGCAGAAGGCAACCCAGCTTACGACAAATACCAACGTCATAGCTTGCTACAAACCTTCACGGTGAAAGAGAAAGGTAAAGATCTATCTGTTGTTGTTAACCACTTCAAATCGAAAGGTTCTGAATGTATTGAAGAGTGGATCGCAGGCGTAGAAGACTCTGAGCCAGCGGATCTGCAAGGTAACTGTAACAACTTCCGTGTTTCTGCTGCTAACGTTGTGGGTGACGCTCTGAAAGGCATTGAAGGTGATGTGCTAGTAATGGGTGACCTAAACGCCTACGGCATGGAAGATCCTCTGCTTACACTGACTGATTACTCGAAAGAGAAATACGGCCGTGATATCTACACTGCAGCTTACACAACCATTGGTGGTGGTGAACTTCAAGTAGAGAAGACCAAAATTGAAAAAGGCTACGGTTACCACAACCTGAATACCGTGCTGCATGGTGCTGATACTTTCTCATACACTTACTCTGGTGAGCTAGGTAACCTAGACCACGCATTAGCAAGCAACAGCTTGGCGCAAAAAGTGGTGGCGATTGAAGACTGGCACATCAACTCACTAGAAAGTAACTTGTTTGAATACAGCAGCAAGTACACAGGTGATATGCCGAAGTACAAAGATGCATTCTCAGCGTCTGACCATGATCCAGTGATCATCGCGATTGATTTCCCAGATACGGACATCACACTACCAAGTTCAGGTGACAACCTGGCTGTAGAAGTACGTCTGCCGCCAAACGCAGTGGTGGGTGACATCGTGACAGTAAGCCTAACGGAAGCAACTCAAGCAGCGTCGTCAACCTCTGATGCTGATGGTTACGAAGCGAGTACAACTCTGACACAGGCGGACATTGATGCTCGTAGCGTGAGTGTGGAGTTCGACAAAGCACCAACAGAAGGTCAGTACGTTCTAGAAGAGAAAGTGACAGACTCTACGGGTAACACGGTTAAGTTCAGCGACTCTCGCGATGTTACGCTGGAGCCGTCGAGCACGAACCCATCAGACGATGATGATGGTGGTTCATTTGGCTTTGGCGCGCTAATTGCGCTGCTAGGTCTAGGCTTATTCCGTCGTCGCCGCTAAACGAATTTATTTCCTGACAAACAGTTCCTACATAGCTGTAAAGACCAAAGGCCAGCCTATGCTGGCCTTTTTATTCAGCAAAAACTTGCCTTTCTTGCTTGGTATAGCAAAATACCGCCCTTGATTGTCACGAACGTGGCGATTCACTACGTAAGCATTGCCAAAACGGATTGGAGCAACCGACCTTTTATGTTGTTGATCATCGATAACTACGACTCTTTTACCTACAACCTTTACCAATACTTCTGCGAGCTTGGTGCAGACGTAAAGGTGGTGCGTAACGATGAAATCGATATCCAAGGCATTGAGGCGCTCAACCCAACTCATTTGGTGATCTCTCCAGGGCCATGTACCCCTAACGAAGCGGGTATCTCTCTACAAGCCATTGAGCACTTTGTCGGTAAGTTACCAATCTTGGGCGTTTGCCTTGGTCATCAGGCGATTGCACAGGTGTTTGGAGGGGAAGTAGTACGTGCTCGACAAGTGATGCACGGCAAGACATCACCAATTCGTCACAACGGTCGCAGTGTGTTTAAAAACCTTAACAACCCATTGACGGTAACCCGTTACCACTCTCTGGTGGTGAAAAACGGCACGTTACCTGATGTGTTTGAATTGACCGCTTGGACAGAGCTGACTGACGGAACCATGGATGAAATCATGGGCTACCAGCATAAAACCCTGCCAATTGACGCGGTACAGTTTCATCCTGAGTCAATTAAGACAGAACAAGGCCACGAACTACTCGCAAACTTTCTCGCGCGTAAAACGATCTGATCGCGATCACCTTTCTTAACAAATTCTTCATATTTTCCATCTGAGAAGACGAATGCAAAACTATGCGTTCTGCCAATTAGGTGAGGTCTATTCATTTTTCTCATTTCTTTCTAGCCATTGTCATACATGGTTTTTATAAAAAATTGCTTCTCTATTTGCGTTTCTTGGTGCATAAATAATCATAGATAGTGAGTATGAGGTGTTGCGCTTGGATGCGAAAAGAATAAATCACTATTGAAATGGTTAATCAAATGTAAATACAATGCCGTATTAGCTTAAATGCAAAACATTATTTGCTGGCAAAGAGTGCCGGTTAAATTCGCTTATCTGCTAGGCATGCGGTATCAATAAGGAATGTGCAATGACAACGGAAAACAAAGTAGAGCGCGGTTTATTCGATGAGGTAATGGTACCTTGCTATAACCCGATGGAAATGATCCCTGTAAAAGGTGAAGGTTCACGCATTTGGGATCAGAACGGAAATGAATACATCGACTTTGCTGGTGGTATTGCGGTGAGCTGTCTTGGCCATTGTCACCCAGTTATGGTGAACGCATTGACTGAGCAAGGTAGCAAGCTTTGGCACCTAAGTAATGTTATGACTAATGAGCCTGCACTGCGATTGGCGAAGAAGCTAACAGAAGTCAGCTTTGCTGAGCGCGTGTTCTTCGCTAACTCTGGCGCAGAAGCAAACGAAGCGGCACTAAAGCTAGCTCGTCGTTACGCAGCAGACGTTCATGGTACTGAGAAGTCTGAAATCATCGCATTCAAACAAGGTTTCCATGGTCGTACTTTCTTCACGGTAACGGTAGGCGGTCAAGCGGCTTACTCAGACGGTTTCGGTCCTAAGCCGGGCGATGTGACACACCTTCCTTACAACGATATCGAAGCACTACAAGCACACATGTCTGATCGCACTTGTGCGGTAATGATGGAGCCTCTACAAGGTGAGGGTGGCATCATTCCACCAACACCTGAATTCGCTCAAGCGGTTCGCGAGCTGTGTGACAAGCACAACGCACTGTTGATCTTCGATGAAGTGCAAACTGGTAACGGTCGTACGGGTCACTTCTATGCATACCAAGGTCTAGGTATCACGCCAGACATTCTAAGCACAGCGAAATCACTGGGTGGTGGTTTCCCTATCGGTGCCATGCTAACGACGGCAAAACTGGCTGAGCACATGAAAGTGGGCACGCATGGTTCAACTTACGGCGGTAACCCACTAGCGTGTGCGGTTGCAGAAGCGGTTGTTGATGAAGTGACAAAACCAGAAGTATTGGCTGGCGTACTAGAGCGTGAAGCTATGTTCCGTGAAGGTCTGGAGAAGATTAACGCGAAATACAACATCTTCTCTGAAGTGCGTGGTAAAGGTCTACTGCTTGGTGCAGCACTGAATGAAGAGTGGCAAGGTCGTGCGCGTGACGTACTGGTTGCTGCAGGTAAACAAGGTCTCATGGTATTGGTTGCGGGTGCCAATGTCGTACGTTTCACACCATCACTCGTTATCACACAACAAGAAATCGAAGAAGGTTTGGCTAAGCTGGATAAAGCGATCGCTACGCTGGTTTAAGCGCGATCTCCGCTTATCGTCAACCTAGAAACCCCCATCAAGGATCTCTGATGGGGGTATTGTTCCTACAATATAGTTAGGATCTTCTTGCATCTGGAGGGAGTATTGATGCTAGTAGTTCGCCCTATCGCAATGTCGGATTATGACGCGCTGCACACCTGTGCGGTTGAGTCAGGTCATGGATTTACATCTCTACCGGTTAACGAAGAACTGTTAACCAATCGAATCAAGCACTCAGAATACAGTTTTGGCAAACCTGACGTGAACGAAGCCGGTGATGAAGGCTACCTAATGGTGGGCTTTGAATCTGAAACTGGTGAAGTCGCAGGTACCACAGGTATTGAAGCTTCGATCGGCTGGGATGTGCCTTTTTATTCTTACCACATCAGCAAAGTGGTGCACTCGTCACCAAAGCTTGGCGTAAACAACGTGGTGAAGCTGCTGACGTTTGGTAATAACTACACGGGTAACAGCGAAATCTGTACCTTGTTCCTACGTGAGAAATTCCGTGGTGGCTTGAACGGGCGTCTGATGTCCAAGTGTCGTTTCTTAATGATGGCAGAGCACCCAGAACGTTTCTCGGAAACCATCTTTGCTGAAATGCGTGGTGTTTCAGACGAGGAAGGTAATTCACCATTCTGGCAGTGGCTTCAAGAGCATTTCTTCTCTATCGATTTTACGCTTGCGGATTACCTAACAGGTATCGGCAAGAAAGGCTTTATCGCCGACTTGATGCCGAAGTTGCCAATCTACATCAACCTACTGAGCCCAGAGGCACAAGCCGTGATTGGCAAAGTGCACGATAACACGCGTCCAGCATTGAAGCTGCTTGAGCGTGAAGGCTTTACCAACCGTGGCTACGTTGACATTTTCGATGGTGGCCCAACGGTGGAGTGTGACCTACGCAATATCGAATCGGTACGCCACTCATTCCGCGCGCAAGTCAAAATCTCGGAGCACACCAGCACAAAAGACTTCTTGATGTGTAATTCGTCATTCGAGAATTTCCGTGCCGCAGCAGCGAAAGCGGCGTATGACGCGGAAACGCAAAGTGTAGTGCTCGCACCTGAATTGGCGGATGCACTCTTGGTTGAGGAAGGGGATTTTGTTCGCCTTCTTCCGCAGTAACTGACGACAGAATTTAAGGATAGAAACAATGACACATTGGATTGCAGGTGAATGGGTACAAGGTCAGGGTGAAGCATTTACGTCTCTGTCGCCTTACAACCAAGAAGTGATCTGGCAAGGCAACGGCGCAACAGCAGAGCAGGTTAACCAAGCGGTATCTGCGGCGCGTGAAGCGTTTGTTGATTGGAAGAAGCGCCCATTTGCAGAGCGTGAGGCGATCGTGTTGGCTTTTGCTGAGAAAGTAAAAGAGAACAGCGAAAAAATCGCTGAAGTGATTGCCAAAGAAACGGGCAAGCCAATCTGGGAGACACGTACCGAAGCGGCAGCGATGGCAGGTAAAATTGCTATTTCTATTCGTGCTTACCACGACCGTACTGGTGAAGCGACACGTGAAGCCGCAGGAAACCAAATTGTATTGCGTCATCGCCCATTGGGTGTAATGGCGGTCTTCGGTCCTTACAACTTCCCGGGTCACTTACCAAATGGTCACATCGTGCCAGCACTACTGGCTGGTAACACCGTGGTTTTCAAACCGTCTGAGCAAACGCCATGGACGGGTGAACTTGCTATGAAGTTGTGGGAAGAGGTTGGTCTACCAAAAGGTGTGATTAACTTAGTCCAAGGTGCGAAAGAGACAGGCATTGCGCTGGCGGATGCGAAAGGCATTGATGGCGTGCTGTTTACTGGTAGTGCGAACACAGGTCATGTTCTGCATCGTCAATTTGCTGGTCAGCCGGGTAAGATGCTGGCGCTTGAAATGGGTGGCAACAACCCGATGGTTATCTCGGATAACTACGGCGACCTAGATGCGACGGTTTACACCATTATCCAATCTGCTTTCATCAGTGCAGGACAACGCTGTACCTGTGCTCGTCGTCTGTACATTCCATTTGGCGACAAGGGTGATGCAGTCATTACTAAGCTGGTGGAAGCGACACGCAATATTCGCGTAGACCAACCATTTGCAGAGCCTGCGCCATTCATGGGACCGCAAATTTCGGTAGCGGCAGCCAAGTTCATTCTTGATGCACAAGCGAACTTGCAATCACTGGGTGGCGAAAGCTTGATTGAAGCGAAAGCGGGCGAGGCGGCGTTTGTTTCTCCAGGTATCATCGATGTGACGAACATTGCCGAATTACCAGATGAAGAGTACTTCGGTCCACTTCTGCAAGTAGTACGCTACGAAGGGCTAGAGAAAGCAGTAGAACTGGCGAACGATACGCGCTTTGGTCTATCGGCAGGTCTGGTTTCAACCGACGACCAAGAGTGGGAATACTTCGTGGACCACATTCGTGCCGGCATCGTGAACCGCAACCGTCAGTTAACGGGTGCAAGTGGTGATGCGCCATTTGGTGGTCCGGGTGCCTCAGGTAACCTACGTCCAAGTGCTTACTACGCGGCAGACTACTGTGCGTACCCAATGGCATCAATGGAAGGACAAGAGACGGTCTTACCTGCAACATTGAGCCCAGGTGTAAGCCTGTAATAGAGAAATACGAAGCGGTGACAAAGTATCGCCGCTTCTCTCTGCCGGAGCTATTTACCAAGTTAGGATTCTGGTAAGCGCGCTGGCAAACGCCAAAGGCGAGCTTAAGACTCTCCAGCGCGTGTTGACTGACTGGCACTTATGCCGCACATACCGTCACAGGTTGATGACCGCTCGTTCGTGATTCTGGACAGCCCACGGGCTGTGAACGAGCGGTCAACTTCTTCTTACCCCTAACTCTACATTTCATAACAAGGAGTCGTTATGACGCCCGATGTGTTATTTGAATCGCTATGGCAAGACTACATTCAACGTCTGTGCCCTTCTGCTGCTAAAGTCCATCAACTTCTTCAAGAAGATGAGCCTCTGATTAATGACCATATTGCGCTACGTACGTTTAATGTCGCTCCCCTAGGCATTGAAACGTTAGCGAAGCCATTCTTGGCGGTGGGTTACAAAGCCTGTGGTGACTACGTATTTGAAAGCAAAAAGCTGGTGGCAAAACATTTTGAGCACCCAGATCCGAAACAACCAAAAGTCTTCATCAGTGAATTGAAAGTGGATGAGTGCTCACCAGAGCTACAAGCCATCGTTCGTAAACTGGTGGAGCAGGTTGATGCTTCTAAACTGACAGGCAGTGACTTCTTGTACGGCGGACGCTTGTGGGACCTAAGCTATGCTGACTTTCAAACCTTGGCGAAAGAGAGTGAATACGCTTCTTGGCTTGCAGCGCATGGTTACGGAGCGAACCACTTCACAGTGAGTGTGAATCAACTCAATCAGCATGAAGAAGTGAAGCAAGTGAACGACCACCTGCGCACAGCAGGCTTTACCATCAACGAGAATGGCGGTGAAGTAAAAGGCACGCCAGAGGTGCTACTAGAGCAATCGTCGACCATGGCAGACAAAGTGCCAGTGACCTTTACTGAAGGCGTTGAGGTGATTCCTGGAGGCTTCTACGAGTTTGCTAAGCGCTACCCAATGGATAACGGTGAGTTGTACCCAGGATTTGTGGCTGCATCGGCAGATAAGATCTTCGAAAGCACCAACGGGTAAAGAAGAGGCGAGAATGGGCTACGCCCTCTAGATGCGGAAACGCTTCGCTGCGGGAGGTTCTCACTCTCGGAATCTGAGAGGGCTTAATCCCGAAGGACGAAGTCCGCTCTCGGAATGCAGGTTCCCGATTCCCAAAAAAGAAAAAGCCACCAAACTTGCATTTGGTGGCTTTTAAATTTTTTAAACGTTAATCGAGATTAACGAGTCCCGTAAACAACGATAGTTTTACCGTGCGCAGAAATTAGGTTCTGCTCTTCTAGCATCTTCAAGATACGGCCTACTGTCTCACGAGAACAGCCAACAATTTGACCGATTTCTTGACGAGTGATCTTGATTTGCATGCCGTCTGGGTGCGTCATCGCATCTGGCTGTTTAGCAAGGTTCAGAAGAGTCTGAGCGATACGACCAGTTACGTCTAGGAACGCTAGGTCACCCACTTTTTGGCTAGTAACTTGTAGACGACGAGCCATTTGCGCAGAAAGGCGCATTAGGATGTCTGGGTTAACTTGGATAAGTTGACGGAATTTCTTGAAAGAAATCTCTGCCACTTCACAAGGAGATTTAGCGCGAACCCAAGCTGTACGCTCTTGGTCTTCTTCGAATAGACCAAGCTCACCAATGAAGTCGCCTTGGTTTAGGTAAGAAAGGATCATTTCCTTACCTTCTTCGTCTTTGATAAGAACCGCAACAGAACCTTTAACGATGTAGTACAAAGTCTCTGCTTTTTCGCCCGCGTGAATTAGCGTGCTCTTTGATGGGTACTTATGAATATGACAGTGTGAAAGAAACCACTCTAATGTTGGGTCGGTTTGAGGTTTACCTAGAACCATAATATCTCACTTCCTCTGCAGGGTACGCTTGCGCTATCCATATTTTAGCTAAGCCTGAATGGGCTTACTAGGATAAGAGCACTTTTTATATGCTGCAAGCTCTCTTGTGTTTCGGTTAGAAATAGTATCCTTTTTCGGAAACGATTTCTTGATTTTAATCGTGCCATGATTGAGATTTTGTAAGCAAAACTGTGCACATGATCACGGTATGAAAAGTAAACACTCAATTTACGAGGTTTTTAGCCAATTTTCCCAGTTTCGATGAGTTGCTGCAGAATCGGCCTCACTATGAGCTCCATTGCAAAGCTCATCTTACCGCCTGGAACCACAATGGTGTTATGGCGAGACATGAATGAGCCATCAATCATCGCCAGCAAATACGGGAAGTCGACATTCTTGATACCGCGTAGGCGGATCACCACGAAGCTTTCATCCAAACTAGGGATGCCTTTGGCGTTAAGTGGGTTGGAAGTATCAACGGTCGGTACACGCTGGAAGTTGATATGTGTGCGGGAAAATTGCGGGGTAATGTAGTTCAGATAATCGTCCATCGAGCGCACGATCGAATCCATTACCGCTTCTCTTGAGTGGCCACGATCGCGCGTGTCACGAACGAACTTTTGAATCCATTCCAAGTTCACGATTGGCACCATGCCAATCAGAAAGTCAACGTGACGCGCCACATTAACATCGCCATCCACCACGCCACCGTGTAAACCTTCGTAGAACAGTACATCGCTGTTTTCAGGCAGATCTTGCCAAGGTGTAAAGGTGCCCGGCATTTGGTTGTATGGAACGGCTTCATCAAAGGTGTGCAGATAGCGGCGCACGCTGCCGGTGCCATCTTCACCAAACTGACGAAAGAACTCTTCTAGTCCCGGAAAGTCATTGGCTTGTGGCCCAAAGTAGCTAATGTGTTTGCCTTGCTCACGCGCTTTACGGATTTCGACATCCATCTCTGGACGTGTAAAACGGTGGAAGCTGTCACCTTCAACCCACGCTGGTTTGACGTTCATCATATTGAACATCTTGCGGAAGGCTTCAGAAGTGGTGGTAGTACCGGCACCGGACGAACCAGTAACCGCAATGATTGGGTGTTTCGCTGACATGACAAACCTTGTCGAAAATTACTTACCTGTAAAGTGCAGCACGCGTATGCTGCACGGTCGATAACCCACTATAGCACGTAACAAGCCCTTGTCATCGAGTGGGATACGGTAAAATGTGAAGGGTCTAAAACTTTGCTTTTAGTTGGATATCAACCGTTTCATGAAGCTCAGAAAATACGATGACAGCTTCGCCTTTCTCTAATTGGGATTTGACCTGATCGATTTTACTCTGCAGTGAAACTTCAACTGAGCCGTAGTCGGTGCCTTCACGAAGAACGAATTCGCGGATCAGGTTTTCTAGTGTCTCTGGCGCAATGTCTTGCCATGGAATGATCATAAATACCTCAAACTTTTATGATGTTTAAACGCGCCTCTTAGGTTGTTGATGTTTGGCGCGCCTAAGTAGTTTACTGTGTTCGCGGCACGGATACAGCAGAAAGGTACTCAGCAGCGATACTTTCGTAGTAAGCCGGAAGGGCTTCTTCTAGCCAGAACTTCGGCTTTAATGCGCTACCTGTTAGGAAGCCCACGTGACCACCATGTTCGTAAAGTCGGTAATCGATGTTGTCTGGCAATACGAATTTCGGGATCACTTCTTCGGTCATAAACGGATCGTCTTTGGCGTGGATGATCAAGGTTGGCAAGGTGATCTGCTGCAGCTTGCTTAGACCTGAACATTGATCGTAATAATCTTGCGCGTCCTTAAAGCCATGCAGAGGCGCGGTGATCAAGTCATCAAACTCATACAAGCGAGTGACGCGTTTGATCGAGTTGTACGACAGGGCTAACTCTCCGTGGATCAAATCGTGCTTCTGTAACGCATTGCGCTTGAGTGAGGAGAGCAAGTAACGTCGGTAAACTTTCGAGAAGCCTTGCTCAATACGATTTGCACATGCTGCCAAGTCCAGTGGTGCAGAGACAATGGTCGCGGCACTTAAGATGGGATCGTCTTTGTACTCAGCCAAGTAGTTCGCCAACATGTTACCGCCAAGGGAAATGCCGACCGCAACTTTAGGGTTGTTAGGGAATTGCTGATTGAGCTGCTCAAGAAAGAAGCGAGAATCCGTTACTTCGCCGGAGTGATAAGCGCGGGCTTTTTTGTTTGGCTTACCGCTGCACCCACGAAAGTGCATCATCACTGACAGCCAACCCGATTTAGAGAAGGCATTCATCAAACCATTCGCATACGGGCTATAGAAGCAGCCTTCCAAGCCATGAAAGAGGACGAAGATTGGTTTATTGTGAGCGGCTTTAGAATCTGGCTGTTGTGACCAAGCCAAATCAAGGAAGTCACCATCTGGTGTATCTAGTGTTTGCCAAACAGGCGTAAATAACGCTTTCTTGCGGATAAAGCGCGGCAATAGCGTCTGGAGATGCGGGTTCTTAATCCCGGCGGCTGCGAAAAATTGTGTCATACCTAACTGCTCTTATATGGTCCTTCAATGTTCGCCGAAGAACTTATTAATATAATCCTTTATAGCTTTAGTATAGATATTTTACTGGTTTATGACTGATTTATGGATATTGAATGTTTGGAACTGGCATGGAGAATGCCTGTTGTAAATGTTCACCACCTAACTGGCGACAGTACCTCAGCGTCAGTGGTTCGCCGTCATTCTTGACTAATTTGAGTGAGTTGACGCAGTCGACTAGGTCGGACTGTTGCTGTTTTTCGAGCTGCAATTCGAACTGTAATGCTTCGCGATAAAGCGCATCATTAACTTGTGATTTGAGGTGGCGACGAAGTTCACGGTAAGAGTGGAGCAGGGTTTCACTTCGACCAAGACAGCCTTGCACCAAGTGCCAGTCTTGTTCTTGGAAAATTACCTGCTGCTCATCGAGCCATCTGAGCAGCAGTAATAGGTTCACGTTTCCGTGATAGTTGTTTTGCAATGATAGGCACGCTTCCTTCACTTCTCGCACACCATAAAATTGCAGACTGAACTGCCAAAGGTGTTCTAGGGTGAGAGTGTATTCTGCGTGCTCGTTTGTCATTGATTAAACTCTAGTTCCATCTGCTCAAGTGTTTCTTGGGCAGACATCCATTCCATTTCTACTTCTTCAAGATCTGCTTTGCTAGAAGCTTGAAGCGCCAACACTTCGTTAAGTTTAGCTTTGTTTTCGGCTTCATACAGAGAGTTATCCGATAACTGTTCTTCTGCTTTCGCCAGTGCTTCGCCTAACTTATCCATTTTGTTTTCCAACTGTGTCAGCGTTTTGCGAATTGGTGCGGTCTGCTTACGAAATTCTGCTTCGCGTCGCTTTTGCTCTTTTTTCGCCGCTGCACTGTTGGCGTTATCTTTCACTGGCTGAGCTGCTTGTGCTTCTTTACGCTCGGCTTTTTGTTGCTCGGTCAACCACTTGTAGTAATCGTTCAAGTCGCCGTCGAATGGTGCGACTTGGCGATCGTGCACAAGGTACAAATCATCTGTGGTTGCACGCAATAGGTAGCGGTCGTGCGAAACAATCACCATGGCACCTTCGAATGTTTGCAGTGCCATGGTCAATGCTTGGCGCATGTCCAAATCCAAGTGGTTGGTCGGTTCATCGAGTAGCAACAGGTTCGGTTTCTGCCACACAATTAATGCCAATACCAAACGTGCTTTCTCACCACCAGAAAACGGTGCAACTTTCTCAAGCGCTTTATCACCTTGGAAACCAAAGCTACCTAGGTAATCACGTAGTTGCTGCTCGGTTTGATCCGGCGCGATTTGCATCATGTGTTGAAGCGGTGTTTCTTCTGGGTGCAGTGTTTCTAGTTGGTGCTGAGCGAAGTAACCGATCTTCACGCCTTGCGAGTAAGTTAGATCGCCGCCTTGCGCTTTTAGCTCACCAGACAGCAATTTGATCAAGGTTGATTTACCTGCGCCGTTACGACCAAGTAGGCCAATACGGCTACCCGGCACTAGGTTAAGGCGGATCTTCTCTAGGATCAGGTTGTCACCGTAGCCTGCTGAGACTTCATCCATCATCATGATTGGGTTTGGTAGCGCTGCAGGATCGCGGAACTGGAAACTAAATGGGTTATCGAACTGCGCTGGCAGTACCTTCTCCATACGCTCCAGCGCTTTAATACGGCTTTGTGCTTGGCGCGCTTTTGATGCTTTGTAACGGAAGCGGTCAATGTAGCTTTGCATGTGCGACATCTGCTTCTGTTGCTTCTCGAACATCGCTTGTTGCAGCACCATCTTTTGTGCGCGTTGGTTTTCGAATGACGAGTAGTTACCCGTGTATTCGTTCAACTGCTGGTTCTCGATGTGAATGATGCGACCAACGATCGGATCCAAGAAATCACGGTCGTGCGAGATCAGAATCAGTGTGCCAGGGTAGTTTTGTAGCCAGCGCTCTAGCCACATTACTGCGTCCAAATCCAAGTGGTTGGTTGGTTCGTCGAGTAACAATAGATCAGAACGACACAACAACGCTTGAGCCAAGTTAAGGCGCATACGCCAACCACCCGAGAACTGAGTCAGGTTCCAGCTCATTTGCTCCTGGCTAAAGCCCAGACCATCAAGCAGCTCGGCAGCACGTGCGCGAATGCTGTAACCGCCAATGGTTTCAATCTTGCCATGGATCTCCGCAACTAGGGTGCCGTTGTCTTTCTCTTCGGCGACAGCCAGTTGAGCTTCAAGATTGCGGAACTCACGATCACCATCAATGACGTATTCCAGTGCGCTACGGTCGAGTGCTGGCGTTTCCTGTGCAACCCAAGCCAATTCCCAATGTTGAGGTTGGCTAAATGAGCCTGCATCAATCGACAGTTCATCTTTTAGTAGGGCAAACAGAGTTGATTTACCACAGCCGTTTTTACCAACCAGACCCACTTTGTCACCCGGGTGAATGGTTGCAGATGCTTGGTCTAAAAGAGGTTTACCGCCACGCAGTAACTGAATATCAGAGAAGGTAATCATAGAGTTTTAATTCACTTTGCGCAGTGCGCGTTTCTTGGTCGTTGATCTCGCGGTGAATAGTAGGGGTATTGGCGGGAAAAGTCGATCTCTGCGCTTTAATTGCATTATGCTATACAAAAAAGTATAACAAACTGATAACGATAATTTTCCCTGAGAAATCAACACAAGGACGACCATTTGGCTGTTGCTACGCCCATTCCTCCGAGGGTTCTGGTTATTTATGCTCACCCAGAACCGCAAAACTCCATTGCCAACCAAGTGATGATTAAAAAAATCGAATCACTGGGTCATGTCACCGTGCACGATCTTTATGGCGCGTACCCTGATTTCTTTATTGATGTGAACTACGAACACGATCTGCTGATAACGCACGATGTGATCGTTTTTCATCATCCTCTCTATATGTATTCCTGTCCCGCATTGTTGAAAGAGTGGATGGATCGCGTGTTGGGCAAAGGCTTTGCATTTGGTGATGGTAGCGCATTAGCGGGTAAGTACTGGCGCAGTGTAATCACTACTGGTGGTAAAGAGGATGCGTTCAGCCCGATGGGGTACAACAAATACCCATTGGAACAAATCCTCCAGCCGTTCGAACTGACCGCAGCTTTGTGTCAGATGCATTGGATTGAACCTTTAGTGCTGTACTGGTCGCGTAATGTATCGGATATCGAACGTTATCAGCATGCTGAACAATATCGTCAATGGCTGAACAACCCCCTGAGAGAGTGGGATGAGCAAGGAGGTCGACATGGCGATAACCAGTGAGTTTCTTCAAAGTAGTGTGGTATTCCTTTCTGCTGCCGTTATTGCGGTGCCGATTGCCCAGCGGCTGGGTCTGGGGTCTGTGCTTGGCTACCTGATTGCAGGTGTTCTAATTGGCCCTTGGGGGCTGGGGTTGATCAGTGATGTGGACGCGATTCTGCACTTCGCCGAACTCGGGGTGGTGTTGCTGCTGTTCTTAATTGGTTTGGAACTGAACCCCAAAAAGTTATGGCAGATGCGCGGACCCATCCTCGGTCTAGGTGGAGCTCAAGTTATTGTCACCACTGCGGTGATAGGTAGCATCGTCAGCCTATTTGGTTTGAGCATGCAAGTGAGCTTAGTGATCGGTATGGGCTTGGCACTCTCGTCCACCGCGATTGCACTAAAAGTGATCGAAGAGCAGGGGCAAGCCGGCACGGAAACCGGACAATCGGGTTTCGCTGTGTTGCTGTTCCAAGATATTGCCGTGATCCCGATGCTCGCCATGCTGCCATTACTCGCCGGTGGTCAAAGCGGCGGTGATTGGTTAGATGCTATTTGGGTGTTAGGCAGCGTGGCTGCGCTATTAGTTGGCGGTCATTTCCTCTTACGTCCTCTGTTCCGTTTTGTGGTGATGAGTGGCGTGCGAGAACTCTTCACCGTTGCTGCCCTCCTAGTCGTACTTGGCATTTCTGTTGCGATGCAAAAGCTGGGATTGTCGATGGCACTCGGTACTTTCTTAGCGGGTGTGTTACTGGCAGAAAGTGAATACCGTCATGAGCTAGAAATCGCGATTGAACCGTTTAAAGGTCTGCTGCTTGGCTTGTTCTTTATTGCTGTGGGTATGGCAGTGAACTTGGGCTTATTAGCACTTCAACCGTTTGCGATTATTAGTGCCGTGATTGCCCTTGTTGTAGTCAAAGGTTTGGTGCTGTATGTCTTGGCTCGCACTGCTCGAGTTCGTGCTAAGTCGCGTAGTCGTATGGCGGCGATTTTGAGCCAAGGTGGTGAATTTGCGTTTGTGATTTTCACCGCGGCAAGCCAAGAAGGTATCTTAACCAAAGACCAAGTTGCCTTCTTGTTGGTGGTGGTGAGCTTGTCGATGGTGACGACGCCGCTGTTGCTCATGGGGCAGAAGAAGTGGTTTGCGCACACGCTGAACCAAGAAGAAGAGAGCGTGACGACCAATGTGGTGGATCGTCGACCACGAGTGATCATCGCGGGCTTTGGTCGTTTTGGTCAGATTGTTGGACGCTTGATGTACGCCAATAAGATCAAAGTAACAGTACTAGAAAGTGACGCGAGCCAAATCCACTTGCTGCGTAAATACGGTTATAAGGTGTTTTATGGTGATGCGACTCAGATTGATTTGTTACGTGCCGCGGGGGCTGATAAAGCGGAAGCCTTGGTGATCTGTACAGATTCACCTGATGAGGTGATGGCGATTGTCGACATTTGCCGTGCGCACTTTCCGAAATTGAAGATCCTTGCCCGTGCTCGCAGCCGCGTAGAAGCCTACCAGTTAATGAACCACGGCGTGCAGAATTACTCGCGTGAAACCTTTTTGGGTGCTTTAGATCTAGGTCGCCAAGCGCTCGTAGAATTAGGCATGCACCCGTATCAAGCAAAGCGGGCAGAAGCACATTTTCGCAAGCTAGATAATGCTATGCTCAAAGACTTGTTACCTCAGCACAATGAGGACAAAGAACTCGCTCAACGCTCGAAAGAAGCACGTAAAGAACTAGAAGAAATCTTCGGTCGTGAAATGGAAAGCGATCAACAGTCGCCAAATCATTGGAAGTAGTACCCGCGCAGTATCAAGCGGGAAAAGGAACAAAAGTGAAAGCCAAGAAACGTTTTATCGCGGGTGCAAGCTGCCCGCAATGCAGTCAGCAAGATACTCTACGCTGGTGGATTGATAACAACATTGAGCTGGTTGAGTGTGTCGACTGCGATTATACCGAGCAGCGCAAACCGCAATCTGTAGAAAAAAATAAACACTCAGAACAAGAAATGATCGGGATTTTTAAGCCTGAGTAATTGAACTTCGTTAATTGATCCCCATAATACTATCATCTCGGTACTTAACCCCATTCTGGTTAGGTCAATTAATCTCCCTGGAGTTAGTATGAAAATTGAAAAGAACGTTGTTGCAAGCCTTGCATACAAAGTAATGTTGGAAGACGGTGTTGTTGTTGATCAATCAACTTCTGAAGCACCTCTTGATTACCTTCACGGTCACAACAACCTAATCACTGGTCTTGAGAAAGAACTAGAAGGTAAAGTGGCTGGCGACAAGTTCTCAGTAACAGTAGCTCCTGAAGATGCGTACGGCGACCACAACGATGCACTAGTGCAACGTGTTCCTGCAGACGTATTCCAAGGCGTTGACCAAATCGAAGTTGGCATGCGTTTCCTAGCAGATACTGACCAAGGTCCAATCCCTGTAGAAGTAACTGAAGTAGACGGCGACGAAGTTGTTGTAGACGGTAACCACATGCTAGCTGGTCAAACACTAACTTTCGAAGTAGAAGTTATGGCTACTCGTGAAGCGACAGCTGAAGAGATCGAACACGGTCACATCCACCAAGGTGGTGGCTGTTGTGGCGGCGAAGAAAAAGCTGACGACCACGAATGTTGTGGTGGCGGCGGTTGCGGTTCTCACTAATCGCACGCTCTTCACTAGATAACGCTATCTAGTAAAGCTTTAAAAAGCGCAAGTTGAGGTTTCAACTTGCGCTTTTTGTTTATCTGGGGTGTAGTGCCAATCATACAAGGAATAACAGTTGGACAAAGCGATGACGAAACCTTTCTCGATTGCCATTCATGGCGGTGCAGGCACTATCTTGCGTGAACAGATGAGTGACGAACTGCAACAATCCATCTTGGCGGATTTAGAAGCTGCGGTAAAAGCGGGGCATCAAATCCTAGCAACAGGCGGTGAAGCCTTAGATGCGGTCGTGGTGGCGGTGAAAGTGTTGGAAGACTCTCCCAACTTTAATGCGGGTAAAGGCTCTGTGCTGACCCATAACGAGATGGTCGAAATGGACGCTTCTGTGATGGATGGTCGACACCAAGCTGCAGGAGCAGTCGCTGGGGTTCGTCATATCAGAAACCCAATTGAGCTCGCTCGTGACGTAATGCGAAACAGTAACCATGTATTGTTGATGGGCGAGGACGCAGAAAAGTTTGCTTTCGAACAAGGCCATGAGTACACCGAGCAAGATTACTTCTTCACTGATCGTCGCTATGAACAACTGATTTCTATGCGTGAGAAAGGCATGTTTGCTCTTTCCGAGTCCCGTTATCCAGATGATCGTAAACACGGTACCGTCGGCGCTGTGGCATTGGATCAACACGGTAACTTAGCCGCTGCGACCAGTACTGGTGGCGTGACCAACAAGAAATACGGACGAGTGGGAGACTCCGCTCTGATTGGGTGCGGCACAGTGGCAGAGAATGGTGTTGTTGCGGTTTCCACTACGGGTGTTGGTGAGTTCTTTATTCGTAAACGTGTTGCCGAAGACGTTGCAGCACGCATGCGTTATTTGCAAGAAGACGTACACACGGCGTGCGAACACATTATTCAGGGTGATTTAAAAGCAATGGGCGGCGAAGGTGGTTTGATTGCGATTGATGCTAAAGGTGAGCTGCACTTTGCGATGAACAGTTCTGGCATGTACCGAGCTGGCATCAATACGCAAGGTGAGTTGAGCGTGAAAATCTACGCAGACGAATAATTTCGTCCCCTCATTCCTAAGCTGCATTTTGAAGTCGCCAATACAACAAAGCCCAGAACACGTTCTGGGCTTTATGCAATTTTTACCTGCACTTTAATAATGCGGTGGTGGTGTTTCTTCCGATGGATCGGCTAAATTCGACGAGTCCATATTTTTCACTTTACCTACCACATATTTCATCTGATCGAGCATCTTGGTAATTTGCAGTTGCTGCTGCGACAAGGCGCCGTTCAGATCTTCAATAGTCTGTTCTTGGAACGCAAGCTGACATTCTAAGTCATTAATGCGAGCTTCCAATTGCTGAATGATTTTATCTGTCATGATCCGTTCTCTAGCTGCCAAGCTTGGGCAATGCCCGCAGAAGTGGCAGTAATTACACGTTGCTTGGAATCAAAGGCTGCATCATACACGACCGCACGAGGAGGGCGAGTATCTTTTTTCGGCTCAACTTCAAATCCATCGACGCGTTTACCAGTTTGAGTATCCCACACCATTACGCGACCGGAGGGCGTGCCAGTTACTAACCAGTTGCCATCATCGGAGAAGCGCGCCGTCGAGAAGATTAACTGACGAGACCAACTGCTCAGTTGCGTGGCTTCTTCGCCAGTCTCTAAATTCCAGATGATGGCTTGGTTGCCACCGTCTGAGGTCATGGCCAGTTTTCCATCTCTCTGCAAGGCGACTCGAACAACGCGCTGGTCGTGTTCAAAGGTACGCAATACTAGCCCGGTTTCGGTATCCCACAGATACGCTTTGTAGTCGTTGCCACCTGTGAGAGCGAAGCGACCGTTGGGCGAGATAGCGACAGAATTGACTTTTTCTTGGTGCGCAAGGAACTCTAGCCGACGACCAGTGACTAAATTGACGTGAATCGCTTTACCGTTGGACAGTCCAAGTAACACCTGTTCACCGTTACTGGTGATATCAACGTCTCGAATCAGCGCGTCATCGATAGACCAAAGTCCTTCGGCTTGAGTCCACCCGAGATCCCACACAGCGAAGTTCATTTGGCTAGCTGTGACTGCATAACGACCATTGTCCGAAATGCGAATATGGGAGACCACATTGGCAGCTTGATCGAGTTCACCCAGCTTTGCGAGTTGTTTGTTTTGCTCCAAATCCCAAAGAACCAATTGGTGCTCTTTGGAGTACAGCAGCGCAAATCGACCATCTCGGCTGAGCGCAAAGCTGGTGGAACCTTGTGGTTCGAGTGACCAACGTTGAACATCGCGATCGGTAAAAAAGCATCCATTTAACGTGGTGATGACAATTAAATATAGGAATAAATGAGAAATTCTTTGCATCACATCTAATAATCCGGTTTGTGTCTTAAGACATATAGCTAGTATATTGGTATAACGATTGTCTTCACTAGTCTCATAGAAGATTTGTGCACAACAACCAGTGGCTAAGCCATTATTGGGAGAATTTAATGAAATCAGTTTTAAAAGTGTCGCTACTTGCTGCAACAGTAATGCTAGCGGTAGGTTGTCAAAAAGAAGAAACAAAACCAGAAGCAGCACCTCAAGCAGAGCAAGTTCAAGCAGAAACTGGTAAAGCAGTTCACTTTAAAACAGACGATGACAAAGCGGCTTACGCGATCGGTGTTTCATTTGCTAACTACCTAAGCACTAGCATTGAAAAACCAAGCGAGATTGGCATCGACCTAAACAAAGACCTGGTTCTTAAAGGTATTGAAGACGTATTCAAAGGCAACGCAGCGCTTAACGAAGAAGAAACTCGTGCAGCTCTAGAATCTCTAGACAAGCGTGTTGCTGAAACAATGCAAAAGCAAGCGGCTGAGAAAGCGGCTGAAGCGAAGAAAGCTGGCGATGATTTCCGTGCTGAATTCGAGAAGCAAGAAGGCGTAGTGAAGACAGAATCTGGTCTTCTATACAAAGTTGAAACGCCAACTGAAGGTGAGAAGCCAAAAGATACTGACACAGTTCAAGTACACTACAAAGGTACTCTGATCGATGGTACTCAGTTCGACAGTTCTTACGATCGTGGCGAACCAGCAACGTTCCCACTAAACCGCGTAATACCAGGTTGGACTGAAGGTGTTCAGCTAATGCCTGTAGGTTCTAAGTTCAAATTCGTTATCCCACCAGAGCTAGCATACGGTGACCAAGACACACCAAGCATCCCTGCTAACTCAACGCTAGTATTCGAAGTTGAGCTACTGAAAATTGAGAGCGATAACGCTGCTCAATAATTATCTTTAGCGATAACTCAATGAAAAAAGGTCCGTTTTACGGGCCTTTTTTGTTCTAGGTCACTAGTTGGTGAGTTTGCTAGGTTGCCTTTCAAATTTTCTGATAAACTTACACCAATTTGTTGATTTTTCGCTCGAAGGCTTATGACAACTACAGAAACAATAAATGCGGAAATGTTGCTCGAAATGGAATCTGTCAACGTGATGCCATTTACCGAGCACGATAAAATCATCTTGAGATCTTACGAAGCGGTCGTTGACGGCATTGCCAGTCTTATTGGTCCGTTCTGTGAGATCGTTCTTCACTCACTGGAAGACCTCAATACCTCTGCAATCAAAATCGCTAACGGTGAGAACACCGGTCGTCAGGTAGGTTCTCCTATCACTGACTTAGCACTTAAGATGCTGAAAGACATCGAAGGTTCTGAGCGTAACTTCTCACGTTCGTATTTCACCCGCGCAAAAGGCGGCGTATTAATGAAGTCGATCACCGTTGCGATTCGTAACGGCGAAAACCGCGTGATTGGTTTGCTTTGTATCAACGTCAATCTTGATGCGCCTTTCTCTCAAGTGCTGCAATCTTTCATGCCAACGCAAGAAGCGAAAGAAGCGGCGTCATCCGTTAACTTTGCAAGTGATGTTGAAGAACTCGTAGACCAAACGGTTGAGCGCACGATTGAAGAGATCAACGCTGACAAATCGGTATCGAATAACACCAAAAACCGTCAGATCGTCATGGAGCTGTACGACAAAGGTATCTTCGATATCAAAGACGCTATCAACCGCGTAGCAGATCGTCTGAACATCTCTAAGCACACCGTTTACCTATACATTCGTCAGCGTAAAACTGAGGACGAATAAGCGTGAGTGGATTAACTTACACACTGGTCGTGAATGGTCCGGTTTACGGCAGCCAATCGGCACGCAGCGCATATCAATTCGCACAAGCGGTAATTGAACAAGGGCATACTCTGGTGAGTGTGTTCTTTTACCAAGATGGCGTCACTAATGGTACGGCTTTGAGCGTGCCTGCCAACGACGAGTTTGACCTAACCAAAGCATGGCAATCACTCGCACAGCAACACGATGTTCGTTTGGAAACCTGCGTTGCAGCAGCTTTACGTCGCGGCATCGTCAGCGAAGATGAGGCGAATCAACATGGTCTTGAGCAGAACAACCTAGCTACAGGGTTTGAGCAAGCCGGTTTGGGGAGCTTAGCCGAAGCCATGTTAACCCAAGATAGAGTGGTGCAGTTTTGAGTCAGCTAACTTACCTATTTCGTAGTGCTCCGCATGGTAGCAATGCAGGACGTGAAGGTGTGGATGCGCTGCTAGCGGCATCTGCGTACTGTGAGGACATCACCGTCCTATTTGTTGGTGATGGTGTTTACCAATTGCTGCTTGGGCAAGAGCCTAATGGCATCTTAAGCAAAGACTACGCACCAATGCTCAAGCTGTTCGACTTGTACGACATTGAGCAAGTATTTGTTTGTGCCGATTCGCTTGCCGAGCGTGGCTTGGCTCAAGCCGATTTAGTCATTGATGCAGAGGCTCTAAATACTGAGCAACTAAAAGTTAAACTGCAACAAGCGGGCAAACTGCTGTCATTCTGAGGAAGCCATGTTACATATCATCAAATCCGTAGCTGCATTAGACGATGCAATGGCACTGTACAGTGAGCAAGATGATGTCTTGTTGATTGAAGATGCCGTGTACGCTGCGAACCCTCAGCATAAGGCGTTCAGCAAGGTAAAAGGTCCATCAGTGTATGCGCTGCAAAGCGATATTGAAGCCCGTGGCATGAGCAATCGTATCAGCCCATCTATTGAAGTGGTTGGCTATACTGGCTTTGTTGAACTAACAGCAAAACAAGCCAAATCTCTGACTTGGGATTAACCCTTCTTTCCTGTCGATTGAGCTTTACGGATTAATTGTCCTAATTGAACAAAAAAGATCCGTATATTTCTTGACACACCTCTCACTGCTGCATAGAATTTTGCGTCCCTAACTGCCAACCGCTGTTAGGGATAGATTTTTCACAAAGCTTACTTTCAAGTAAATCAGGAGCTAGTTAATGGCAACTATTAACCAGTTGGTACGTAAGCCACGTGCAAAGCAAGTTGTTAAAAGCAACGTGCCTGCACTAGAAGCGTGCCCACAAAAACGTGGTGTATGTACTCGTGTTTACACTACTACACCTAAAAAACCTAACTCAGCACTTCGTAAAGTTTGTCGTGTACGTCTGACAAACGGCTTCGAAGTTACATCGTACATCGGCGGTGAAGGTCACAACCTTCAAGAGCACAGTGTTGTACTAATCCGTGGCGGTCGTGTAAAAGACCTTCCGGGTGTACGTTACCACACTGTTCGCGGTGCACTTGACTGTGCTGGCGTTAACGACCGTAAACAAGGTCGTTCTAAGTACGGTGTGAAGCGTCCTAAGTCTTAATGGATTCCGTTAAGTAAGGCCAAACACTAAATTATTTTTAATTTTTTGAAAAAACTGAAAAGTTTTGGATAAAACCTGAAGAAGACAACGGAGAAAATCCATGCCACGTCGTCGCGTCATTGGTCAGCGTAAGATCCTTCCAGATCCAAAGTTCAAATCTGAACTGCTGGCAAAATTCGTTAACATCCTAATGGTTGACGGTAAAAAATCTACTGCAGAAAAAATTGTTTACACTGCACTAGATTCTATGGCTGAAAAGTCTGGTAAAGACCACTTAGCTATTTTTGAAGAAGCTCTTGAAAATGTTCGCCCAGCGGTAGAAGTTAAATCTCGCCGTGTAGGTGGTTCAACTTACCAAGTACCTGTAGAAGTACGTCCGGTTCGCCGTAACGCACTTGCTATGCGTTGGTTGGTTGAAGCTGCGCGTAAGCGTGGTGAAAAATCTATGGCTCAACGTCTAGCTGCTGAAATGCTAGACGCGTCTGAGAACAAAGGTACTGCGGTTAAGAAACGTGAAGACGTTCACCGCATGGCTGACGCAAACAAAGCGTTCGCTCATTACCGTTGGTAATACCTTTTCAGTGCTGCAAGGTTCCTTGCAGCACTTCTTTAGTTCCTATGCCTATGCTAGGAACTATTGCTATATCTAGGGGATAGCATTTTTTAGTTATAGCAATAGTCCCTATCTCTAAGTTAAGAGGATTCAATCGTGGCTCGCAAAACTCCTATTGAGCGCTACCGTAACATCGGTATCTGTGCTCACGTAGATGCAGGTAAAACAACCACTACTGAACGTATTCTGTTCTACACTGGTCTGTCTCATAAAATCGGTGAAGTTCACGATGGCGCAGCAACCATGGACTGGATGGAGCAGGAGCAAGAACGTGGTATCACAATCACGTCTGCGGCGACTACTACCTTCTGGCGTGGTATGGAAGCACAATTCCAAGAGCACCGCGTTAACATCATCGACACTCCTGGACACGTTGACTTTACTATCGAAGTAGAGCGTTCTCTACGCGTACTTGATGGTGCAGTTGTTGTGTTCTGTGGTTCATCTGGTGTTGAACCTCAGTCTGAAACTGTATGGCGTCAAGCTGACAAGTACCACGTTCCACGTATGGTATTTGTAAACAAGATGGACCGTGCAGGCGCTGACTTCCTACGCGTTGTGGACCAAATCAAAAACCGTCTTGGTGCGAATCCTGTTCCAATCCAACTGAACGTTGGTGCAGAAGATGATTTCCGTGGTGTTATCGACCTTATCAAGATGAAGATGATCAACTGGAATGAAGCTGACCAAGGCATGTCGTTTACATACGACGAAATTCCAGCTGACATGCAAGAGCTTGCTGAAGAGTGGCGCAACAACCTAGTTGAAGCGGCAGCAGAAGCAACTGAAGAGCTAATGGACAAGTACCTTGAAGAAGGTGAACTGTCTGAAGCTGAAATCAAACAAGCTCTACGTACTCGTACACTAAACAACGAAATCGTACTGGCTACTTGTGGTAGTGCGTTCAAAAACAAAGGTGTTCAAGCAGTACTAGACGCAGTGATCGAGTTCTTGCCATCGCCAGTTGATGTTCCTGCAATTAAAGGTATCGACGAAAAAGAGAACGAAGTTGAACGTCACGCAGACGATAACGAACCGTTCTCAGCACTAGCATTCAAGATCGCGACTGACCCATTCGTGGGCACGCTAACTTTCATGCGCGTTTACTCAGGTGTTGTAAACTCAGGTGATGCTGTTTACAACTCAGTAAAAGACAAGAAAGAGCGTTTCGGTCGTATCGTTCAGATGCATGCGAACAAGCGTGAAGAAGTAAAAGAAGTTCGCGCTGGTGATATCGCAGCTGCTATCGGTCTGAAAGACGTTACAACAGGTGACACGCTATGTGACCAGAACTACAAAGTGATTCTAGAGCGCATGGAGTTCCCTGAGCCTGTAATTCAGATCGCTGTAGAACCTCGTTCTAAAGCAGACCAAGAGAAAATGGGTATCGCGCTAGGTAAACTGGCAGCGGAAGACCCATCATTCCGCGTGGAAACGGATGACGAAACAGGTCAGACTCTGATCTCTGGTATGGGTGAGCTTCACCTAGATATCATCGTTGACCGTATGAAGCGTGAATTCAGCGTTGACTGTAACGTTGGTAAACCTCAGGTTGCTTACCGTGAAACCATTCGTGGCAAAGCGGAAGTTGAAGGCAAGTTCGTTCGTCAATCTGGCGGTCGCGGTCAATACGGTCACGTATGGATCACACTTGAACCTTCAGAGCCTGGTGAAGGTTTCGTATTCGTAGACGAGATTGTGGGTGGTGTGGTTCCTAAGGAATACATCAGCTCGGTATCGAAAGGTATCGAAGAACAAATGAATAGTGGTGTTCTAGCGGGTTACCCTGTTCTAGATATTAAAGCAACACTATTTGACGGTTCTTACCACGATGTTGACTCAAGCGAGATGGCGTTCAAGATCGCTGGCTCGATGGCATTCAAGAAAGGTGCACTAGAAGCACAACCTGTGATTCTAGAACCAATGATGAATGTTGAAGTAACTACGCCGGAAGATTGGATGGGTGACGTTGTTGGTGACCTAAACCGTCGCCGCGGTATGATCGAAGGTATGGATGAAGGTGTGGCTGGTCTTAAGATCATCCGTGCTCAAGTTCCACTATCTGAGATGTTTGGTTACGCAACGGACCTACGTTCTGCAACTCAAGGCCGTGCGTCTTACTCTATGGAGTTTAACGAGTACGCTGAAGTACCGAAAAACTTCGCAGATAAAATCATTGCAGACCGTGGTTACTAATTAAAACGCTTTGAGCTGAAAAAAAGTCCAGCTTTTTTTAAAGATCAATGCGTCCAAATATTGCGCTAACAAGCGTTGGCGCATAAAATAACAATTTCTGGCGCGTCGAGATCAATAATGATCACGGCGAATCATAACTAGGAAGGAACACGATTGTGTCTAAAGAAAAATTTGAACGTGTAAAACCGCACGTAAACGTTGGTACTATCGGCCACGTTGACCACGGTAAAACTACTCTAACTGCAGCTATCTGTACAACACTTGCTAAAGTATACGGCGGTGCTGCTCGTGACTTCGCATCTATCGATAACGCTCCAGAAGAGCGTGAGCGCGGTATCACAATCGCTACTTCTCACGTAGAGTACGACACTCCAACTCGTCACTACGCACACGTAGACTGTCCAGGACACGCGGATTACGTTAAAGACATGATCACTGGTGCTGCACAGATGGAC
>NZ_JAHGAH010000007.1:0-109143 GCF_030248475.1 Vibrio sp. D173a | reverse complement strand
AACTGATCGGCATTAGAGCGTTAATGCTCGGTTTTTTTGTGCCTACTCAAATTCTTTTCCCCAATTGTCTTTCTCTTTGTGTCCACATTCCTTGCAGGTGACATAGCGATCCATATCGTAATAGTGACCGCCATTTATCAGGGTGTGAGCCCAAAGCTTTAACATTCCAAGAATCGATTTATCCGTATCATAACTGCTTGGTTTACGGACTAGCACTTCAGAGTGTGGTGTTTCTCTATTGCATCGCTTACAAAAGTGAGCTGCGGGAACACCTGACATACGCATTTCCTTTGGTGGTCAAACAAGGAGCTAAAGTGCCAAGTGAAATACGCGAGGTCAGAAATTAATATATTTCTGGTGTGAATGTATTGTGAAGTGAAAAGATAGTTTACCGCGAGGTAGATCACTTACTTAATGCGCTCAGCCTCCGTATCAGGTACTATCTGTGACACGAATTTTTGGTGAGGCGAAGGATAAATGCTAAAAGTTGCGATCAATGGATTTGGACGTATCGGTCGTAATGTACTGCGTGCAGTATATGAGAGCGGTAAGCATCAGCAGATAAAAGTTGTGGCGGTTAATGAACTCGCGCAACCCGAAGCGATGGCACATCTTCTTCAATATGACACCAGTCATGGCCGCTTCGGAAAGAAAATCTCGCACGACCAAGAGCACCTCTATGTTCACCACGACAGTAGTGAATACGATCCCATTAGAATCCTTCACCTTGCTGAAATTGAACTCTTGCCATGGCGTGACTTAGAAGTCGACATCGTGCTCGATTGCACTGGTGTTTTTGGCTCACAAGCAGACGGCCAAGCTCATATTGAAGCTGGCGCGCAAAAAGTTCTGTTTTCACATCCTGGCGCAAGCGATCTCGATAACACCATTATCTACGGTGTGAACCACGAAACCCTCAAAGATGAACACCGCGTGGTGTCCAACGGTTCATGTACCACCAACTGTATCGTTCCTATCATCAAAGTATTAGATGAGGCCTTTGGCATTGAGTCTGGCACCATCACCACGATTCACTCTTCAATGAACGATCAGCAAGTTATCGACGCTTACCACAATGATTTACGTCGTACGCGTGCAGCCAGTCAATCCATCATTCCTGTCGATACTAAGTTGCATAAGGGTATTGAAAGAATCTTCCCGAAATTTTCCAACAAATTCGAAGCAATTTCGGTTCGAGTTCCGACAGTTAACGTCACTGCGATGGATTTAAGTGTCACAATTAGTACAAATGTGAAAGTTAATGACGTAAATCAAACCATTGTTAACGCATCTCAGTGTACATTACGTGACATTGTTGACTATACTGAATCGCCGCTCGTTTCCATCGACTTTAACCACGATCCCCATAGTGCAATTGTGGATGGAACTCAGACAAGAGTGAGTAACGGGCAACTCGTTAAAATGCTCGTTTGGTGCGATAACGAATGGGGCTTTGCTAACCGGATGCTGGATACCGCCTTAGCAATGCAAGCTTCTTCACAAGTGGAGCAATAATGGTGAAGAGGCGATGGAGAAATTTTTTATTTTAAGCCTTGAAATAAATCTGACGTATCTCCATATCTGTAACCAGTTTGAAGAATTAACGGGCTTGGCAGGATTGCCGAGTTTTTAAAAACTTTAATTATTTAATATTTGAGAGGACACATCATGTCTGTAATCAAGATGACTGACCTGGATCTTGCAGGTAAACGTGTATTTATCCGTGCTGACCTAAACGTGCCAGTAAAAGACGGTAAAGTAACTTCAGATGCACGTATCATCGCATCTCTTCCAACTATCAAGCACTGTCTAGAAGCAGGCGCTAAAGTTATGGTTACTTCTCACCTAGGTCGCCCAACTGAAGGTGAATACGCTGAAGAGTTCTCTCTACAACCAGTAGTTAACTACCTAAACGACGCACTAGACTGCGAAGTTAAACTAGCGAAAGACTACCTAAACGGTCTAGAACTAAACGCTGGTGAACTCGTTGTTCTAGAAAACGTTCGCTTTAACAAAGGCGAGAAGAAAAACGAGGAAGAATTATCTAAGCAATACGCTTCTCTATGTGACATCTTCGTAATGGACGCATTCGGTACAGCTCACCGTGCACAAGCATCTACTCACGGTGTAGGCATGCACGCAGACGTAGCATGTGCTGGTCCTCTACTAGCGAACGAACTAGAAGCGCTAGGCAAAGCAATGGACAAGCCAGCTCGTCCAATGGTTGCTATCGTAGGTGGTTCAAAAGTTTCTACTAAGCTAACTGTTCTTGAGTCTCTATCTAAAATCGCTGACCAACTAGTTGTTGGCGGTGGTATTGCTAACACATTCATCGCAGCTGCTGGCCACAACGTTGGTAAGTCTCTATACGAAGCAGACCTAGTTGAAACAGCTAAGAAGCTAATGGACGAGTGTGCAATTCCAGTAGCAACTGACGTTGCATGTGCGAAAGCATTCGACGAGAACGCAGAAGCTGAAATCAAGCACGTTTCTGAAGTACAAGACGACGACATGATCTTCGACCTTGGTCCAGATTCAACTGCTGAACTAGCAGAAATCCTTAAGAATGCTAAGACTATCCTATGGAACGGTCCAGTAGGCGTATTCGAATTCAAGAACTTCGAAGCAGGTACTAAAGGTATCTCTGAAGCTATCGCAGCTTCTGAAGGTTTCTCTGTTGCAGGTGGTGGTGACACGCTAGCAGCTATCGACAAGTTCGGTATCAAAGCTGACGTATCTTACATCTCTACTGGCGGCGGTGCTTTCCTTGAGTTCGTAGAAGGTAAAGTACTTCCAGCAGTTGAAATGCTAGAAGCACGCGCTAAGTAATATTAGTAAAGCGGGAGTCCTCTCCCGCTTTCTTGTTTGCTGCAACGAGAGTGGAACTCTGCTAAAATAGCCCCAGTTGTGAGCAAACGTTTGCAAGATTTTCAATTTAACAAGTTTTGTTTATAAAACGACAGATAAATAGGATTACATCCATGTCTAAGATCTTCGACTTCGTAAAACCAGGTGTTATCTCTGGCGATGACGTTCAGAAAGTATTTGAAGTAGCAAAAGAGAACAACTTTGCACTTCCAGCAGTAAACGTTGTTGGTACTGATTCTGTAAACGCAGTACTTGAAGCAGCTGCAAAAGTTAAAGCTCCAGTTGTTGTTCAGTTCTCTAACGGCGGCGCAGCTTTCTTCGCTGGTAAAGGCGTTAAACTTGAAGGTCAAGGTGCTCAAATCCTTGGCGCTGTAGCTGGTGCTAAATACGTTCACGCTGTAGCTGAAGCTTACGGTGTGCCAGTAATCCTACACACTGACCACGCTGCTAAGAAACTTCTACCATGGATCGACGGTCTACTAGACGCTGGTGAAGAGTTCTTCGCTCAAACTGGTAAGCCTCTATTCTCTTCTCACATGCTAGACCTTTCTGAAGAGTCTCTAGAAGAGAACATCGAAACATGTGCTAAGTACCTAGAGCGCATGGCTAAAATGAACATGACAATCGAGATCGAACTTGGTTGTACTGGTGGTGAAGAAGACGGCGTTGATAACTCTGATATGGACGCATCTGAGCTTTACACTTCTCCAGAAGACGTTGCATACGCATACGAGAAACTAAGTGCTGTTAGCCCACGTTTCACTATCGCAGCATCTTTCGGTAACGTACACGGTGTATACAAGCCAGGTAACGTTGTTCTAACTCCAACTATCCTACGTGACTCTCAAGCATACTGTGCAGAGAAGTTCGGTATTGCACCAAACGCTCTAAACTTCGTATTCCACGGTGGTTCTGGTTCTACTGAAGCAGAAATCCAAGAGTCTATCGGCTACGGTGTTATCAAAATGAACATCGATACTGATACACAGTGGGCTACATGGGATGGTATCCGTCAGTACGAAGCTGACAACCGCGATTACCTACAAGGCCAAATCGGTAACCCAACTGGCGAAGACGCGCCAAACAAGAAGTACTACGATCCACGCGTATGGCTACGTGCTGGTCAAGCTTCAATGGTAGCTCGTCTAGAGAAAGCATTTGCTGACCTAAACGCAGTAGACGTACTATAATTCGTCTTACCTGAGTTTTTAAAAACCCGCTCTCAGAGCGGGTTTTTTTATGTCTAGACAATGAGACAATTCGGATTCTCTCTCTTGTGGCAATTGATAACTCGGTCAACTGCTATATGATCACCTTACTTCATATCCCTTCTGTTTTTGGCGCAAATTTCGAAACCAAGCGCATTTCAGCACCAAGTGGCATAAAACCAAGTAAAAAATGTGGCGAAATGTAAATCCATTGCGTACTCTGTAATATGCCGATATCAGAAAACTCTGATAACACTTTGTTTTGTAGGTCTTTGCGAAACTCTGACTTTGCAAAATTTCAGTTTTGAGATATTGTGCCAAAAATCTGACAGTGTTCAGGAAAACAATAGGGATGTTGTTGTGAATAAGAACCTATAAAAAACACGGTTCATAAGTTAACGGCAATTAGATTTATATATCTTTATTTTGAGGATACGAATATGGCAGGTGAATCGATGGGTATCGATACCTCTTTAACGGATGGTTTGAGCAAAGCTGAAACATGGCTAAATAACAACTCAGATCTTCTTATTCAGTACGGTGTAAACATCATATCTGCACTGCTGATCCTATTTATCGGTAACATTATCGTTAAAGCGGTAGCAAACAGCGTTTCAAAAGTGCTTGAAAAGAAAAAGATGGACAAAGCGGTTGTTGAATTCGTCAACGGTCTAGTTCGTTACCTTCTATTTGTTATCGTACTTATCGCGGCACTAGGTCGTGTAGGTGTTCAAACTGCATCTGTAGTTGCGGTAATCGGTGCGGCAGGTCTTGCTGTTGGTCTTGCTCTACAAGGCTCACTATCTAACTTCGCTGCGGGTGTATTGATTGTTGCATTCCGTCCATTCAAGTCTGGTGACTACGTAGAAATCGGCGGTGTGGCAGGTAGCGTTGAAGCAATTCAAATCTTCCAAACAGTACTAAAAACACCAGACAACAAAATGGTTGTTGTACCTAACTCGTCAGTTATTGGCGGCGCAATCACTAACTACTCTCGCCACGCGACGCGTCGTGTAGATCTAGTGATTGGTGTTTCTTACAAAGCGGATCTTAAGCAAACTAAACAAGTGATTCGTGAAACGCTAGAAAAAGACCCTCGTATCCTGAAAGATCCAGACATGACGATTGGTGTGTTAGCACTAGCAGATTCTTCAGTTAACTTCGTAGTTCGTCCATGGTGTAAAACAGCTGATTACTGGGACGTTTACTTCGATTCTACTCTAGCAATCAAAGAAGCGTTGGATGCAGCTGGTATCGAAATTCCATTCCCACAAATGGACGTTCACTTGAACAAAGTAGAAGCTTAATCCCTTCGATTGAGAACATGAAAAAGCGAGGCAATGGCCTCGCTTTTTTTATATCCCAATGTTCTAAAGTTCTAAAGTTCTAGCAGAGTGTTACTGCCAGCAAGGAGCAGACGTTTAAGTTCGCTACCTGCAAAGCCAAAGGTTAACTCGGGTAAACCTGGTGTATAGAGCAACTCATCGTGTTGGTAGAGTGCCGTATCGACGATAATAGTGACATGCTCAGGTAAGCCAATAGGACAAACTGCACCGGGTATACAGCCTAGCTGCTCAACCATTTCATCGTCGCTGCAAATTGAAGGTCGTTTACCAGTCATGGCTTTGATTTGCTTGGAGTCTAAACGTGAATCCTTGTCGGTTAGGTATACGGCATAACCTTGCCCTTTTAGCTTGAGAAAAAGACTCTTAGTATGCGTGCCGGTCCAACCGAGTTGTGCGGCGACTTTGAGGTCGGTTTCGAAGTCGAGAATGGCTTCATGTTGCCACTCTCGAAAGGGGATGGAGAGCGCATTAAATCGCTCTCGATTGAGTTGATAGATTTTTTCCAGTGACTCCATGTCGTGTTTCTTTCCTATTTGTCTTTACCAGTATTTGGTGACTAACTCATTCGCAAGTACAAAAGCGATAGTAAACATCATAGCGGCAACCGCAATATCGATGCCTTTCTTCACTTTCGGTTTTGAGAGTGTCGGGCCCAACTTCGCTGCGCCTAATGACAACGTGTAGAACCATACAAATGACGCCATGATGGTGCCCATTGCAAATGCGATACGATCGTTGCCTTCGAACTGACCACCGATAGAACCTAAGATCACCACAGTATCCAAGTAGAGGTGCGGGTTCAAAACGGTAACCGCCAGTGCGCCGAGAATCACGGTGCGGCGCCCGCGCGCAACCACTTCACCTTTCGACTCTGAAGCGTCTGCGGGTTTGAATGCACTCTTTAATGACAGTAAGCCGTAAACGCTCAAGAAAGCAATGCCACCTAATGTCACCGATGTCAGTAGGATTTCATTTTGCGACAGAATTGCACCGCCACCGAAAATGCCGAGCGAAATGAAGAGCATATCTAGGATGCTACAGATGGTCGCGGTCGTCAGGTGATGTTGGCGCTTAATACCTTGGTTAAGGACGTACGCATTCTGCGCACCGATTGGAATGATCATCGTCGCACCTAAACCGAATCCTTGTAATAACACCCAAAAGCTCACAACACACCTCAAAAATTTAGCAATAGAACAACAGAGGAGTGGAAGATAAAGCTTTTATTTAAATAAGTATAATTAATGATTTTAATATATTATTAGCTTTGCTTATCTTTTGGCTTTGGCTTTGGCTTTGGCTTTGGCTTTGGCTTTGGCGTTTATTAGGGAGGAAAAACACGTGCGAGGATTGGATTATAAGTGGATAGAGGCTTTGGATGCGGTGGTACACCAAGGCAGTTTTGACCGAGCAGCGGAGCACCTTTTTGTTTCGCAATCAGCTATTTCCCAGCGTATCAAGCAACTCGAGAAATATCTCGCTCAGCCGGTTCTTATTCGTGAGCAACCACCCAAGCCAACCCCGATAGGTAAGAAGCTGCTCGGGCTTTATCGTCGTGTCAGGCTCCTTGAACATGAAATCCTACCAGAACTCAAAAACGACACCACAACACGGCCTGTACAGCTTTCATTAGCAACCAATGCAGATAGTCTTGCGACATGGCTGCTACCTGCGCTGCAGGATGTAATGAAGCATCGTCAAGTAGAGCTTAAGTTAACCATCTACGGTGAGTCGCGCTCAATTGAAAAACTCAGAAGTGGTGAGGTCGCTGGGGCAATCAGTTTGGAATCTCAAGCCATCCCGGGCTGTCGAGCGGATTACCTTGGTCGCATTGATTATGTTTGTGTCGCCAACCCTGAGTTTTATCAGCGATATTTTACAGAAGGCGTGAATAATCAAACACTGGCTAAAGCGCCAGCAGTCTCTTATGATCAATACGATGATTTACATAAGAAGTTTTTGACTGAACACTTCAACGTTAGGCCAGACCGCGTGATTCATCACAACATCAGTAGTTCTGAAGCTTTTCTTAAAATGGCATTAGCTGGAGTCGCTTATTGTTTGATTCCTAGGTTGCAGATCACTGATGAATTAGAGAATGGCGAGTTAATCGATATTACGCCTGGCTTTTTAATGTCTTATCGAATTTACTGGCATCACTGGCAGTTAGAAACGGGTGTGCTTCAAGAGATCTCACAAGCGATTGTAGGTTACGCGCAACAGCACCTTCCGCAATAAGTTCCCAACTGACTCGCGTATTAAAGGGAAATCACTGCGAAGTAACACAGTCAAAGTTGTGTTAGAAGTCGCGTAGGGCGCTTGGATAATTGGCAGAAGTTTCTATGATTAGTCTATATACACTCCAGTTCATTGGTGTCTCTTATTATTCGAGTTTAGACGCCAATTCATTCGCCAAGGCATTCATCGAGTATCTCGCCTGAACTCCGGCATGTGGAGTGACTTCAATCTTTCAAAACGGATGGATTTATCGAATGAAACTGTCTTCATGTTTATTGGCCTCAGCACTCAGCCTTACCAGCATTTCTGTTTTTGCGAATGATGTGCCGAATTTTGCCCATGTATCAACCACGGGTTACGGTGAAGTGGTTGCAACACCAGATATGGCAACCTTCTCTGTAAAGGTTGTTGATACGACAATGACAGCTGAGCAGGCGAAACAATCGGTCGATAATACGGTTGATGAGTTTCTGAAGAGCCTAGCCGATGCTGGTTTATCGAAAGACAATATTACCAGCTCAAACTTGTACTTAGCGCCACAGTACCACTACCCGAAATCTGGGAAAGCGGAACTGGTTGGTTACCGAGCGTCACGCAGCATTGATGTAACCGTCAGTGATTTAGCGAATTTGAATGAATACTTGGACATGGCGCTTAAGGCGGGCATCAACCAAGTCGACAACATTCAGCTTAAAGTGAGTAACCAATCTGAGTACCAGCAAAAGGCACGTATGGCAGCGATTAAAGACGCGCAAAGCAAAGCGGCCTCTTTAGCGACGGGGTTTGATAAGAAGCTAGGTGATGTGTGGCAGATCAATTATAACCAAATGCACGCTCGCCCTGTACTGATGCGCTCGATGGCAATGGATGCGAGAGAGAGCTCTAACAGCTACCAAGACTCTACACTCGTGATTCGTGACCAAGTTGATGTGGTTTACAAGCTTAAATAAGCCCGGTTAAACACGATGAATAGAAACAGAAAAGGCAGGGAAGTCCCTGCCTTTTTTATGTTCATTAATCCGCGCTTAGTGAAGGATACGAGCACGAATTGTGCCTTCGATGCCTTTTAGTTTCACGAGTGCTTCTTCTGAGCGAGACGTCTCAACGTCGATAACTACGTAGCCGATCTCTGCTGCCGTTTGTAGGTACTGACCCGCGATGTTAATGCCTTCTTCTGCGAAGATGGTGTTGATTTGCGTCAGGATACCTGGGCGGTTTTTGTGGATGTGCAGTAGACGCGAGCATTCACGGTGTTCAGGCAGTGATACTTCTGGGAAGTTCATGCTTGATAGGGTTGAGCCGTTATCTGAGTATTTCGCCAGTTTACCTGCTACTTCAACACCGATATTCTCTTGCGCTTCTTGCGTTGAGCCACCGACGTGTGGAGTTAGGATGACGTTGTCGAACTTCTGCAATGGAGACTCAAATGCATCCGCATTGGTTTTCGGTTCTACAGGGAATACATCAATCGCAGCCCCCGAGATATGGCCGGATTCTAGGCTATGGCATAGCGCAGGGATGTCGACCACGGTACCACGTGCAGCGTTGATAAAGATTGCACCGGGCTTCATGCGTGCAAACTCTGCTTCACCCATCATGTTCTTAGTTTCTGGTGTTTCAGGTACGTGCAAAGAGATCACGTCACACTTGTTCAGTAGCTCACTCATAGTGAACACTTGCGTTGCATTACCTAGAGAAAGCTTGTTTTCGATATCGTAGTAGTAGACACGCATGCCCAAGTTTTCTGCGATGATACCCAACTGAGTGCCGATATGACCGTAACCGATGATACCCAGACGCTTACCACGTGCTTCGTAAGAGCTGTCTGCACTCTTCTTCCAAATACCACGGTGTGCGAGTGCGTTTTTCTCAGGGATACCACGAAGAAGCAGTAGAACTTGCCCTAACACCAACTCGGCAACGCTGCGCGTGTTTGAGAATGGTGCATTAAATACAGGGACACCGCGTCGAGCGGCAGCACTTAGGTCAACTTGGTTGGTACCGATACAAAAACAGCCAATTGCAACTAGCTTGTTCGCCGCATTGATCACTTCTTCCGATAGGTTCGTTCGGGAACGGATACCGATGAAGTGCACGTCTTTTACTGCTTCAATCAGCTCTTCTTCTGAAAGGGAACCTTTGTGATATTCAATGTTGCTGTAGCCAGCTGCTTGAAGAACTTCAACTGAAGAAGGGTGAAGTCCCTCGAGCAAGAGGATCTTAATCTTTTCTTTTTCCAGTGAAACTTTGGCCATTTTTCTCGTCCTTAAAATGGAAAGGTGGGCTAATGTGGCGCACATAAAGCAAAACCATTAAAAAGGGGATAATTAACAGTTTTGTCGGAAGACAAACGTTTCCCTGTGCGTCTTCTGCTCAATAAAGTAACAAAAAATTTTTGCTTTGGGTAAGAAAATTACGGAATAAGGCATGCTTTTCTTAGAAAAAGGAAGAAAAAACGGCGTCCTAGGGCGCCGTCTGTAATGAAACAACAGAAAATTTAAATCATCTAATGATTTATTCTTCTATTTTCGCACCTTCTGGTGTGCCAGTGATAACCACGTCAGCACCACGGTGAGCGAATAGACCCACAGTTACCACACCTGCAATGCCGTTGATCTTGTCTTCAAGCTCTTTCGGGTTAGTGATTTGCATGTTGTGTACGTCTAGGATTACGTTACCGTTGTCCGTTGTTACGCCTTCACGGTATGCAGGGTCACCGCCCAGTTTTACCAATTCACGAGCCACGTAAGAACGCGCCATTGGGATAACTTCTACAGGAAGTGGGAACTGGCCAAGTACGTCAACTGCTTTTGTGCCGTCAACGATACATACGAATTTTTCTGAAATAGCCGCAACGATCTTTTCACGAGTCAGTGCAGCACCGCCGCCTTTGATCATTTCACGTGCTGCGTTGATTTCATCTGCACCATCAACGTAGATATCTAGCATTGCTACGTCGTTACACTCATAAACCTCAATACCAAGCTCTTTTAGACGCTCAGTTGAAGCAACAGAGCTAGACACTGCACCCTTGATATCATCTTTGATACTGCCTAGGGCATCGATGAAGTGATTCACGGTAGAGCCAGTACCAACACCGACAATGCTGCCTTTCTCAACATACTTAAGTGCTGCCCAACCAGCCGCTTTCTTCATTTCATCTTGAGTCATGCCAATCTCCTGAATAGATGTTCGTTAACGTTTGCGGCGTGATTATAGCGGGTAAGTGTTACTTTTCCCATTGCCAGATTTGGCTTGGAGTCACGATCTTAGGCAATGGAATATCCCAATTTTCAATAGGTAGACGTTCAACGTGCTGACAATCGTGGGCAATACCGATAGGTTTGGCGCCTTCGCCAGTACTAAACCAGCGTGAGAGCGTACGGTCGTAGTAGCCTCCGCCCATACCTAAGCGATGGCCGACACTGTCAAACCCGACTAACGGCGTACAAATGACATCCAGCTCACGCACTGGTTTGAGGTGACGAATATCCAGCGCAGGTTCTAAGATTCCGTATTTGTTGTACACCAACTGATCATCATTGAGATACTGCAAAAAGAGTAACTGACCTTTCGAGAAAGGGTGGATGACGGGCAGGTAAATCGACTTACCTTGCTGCCATAGTGACTCTATTAGAGGTTTGGTGTCTAACTCGCCATCGGCGGAGAGGTAGATGGCAATGTGTTGTGCGGTTTTGATTTCCGGTAATTGTGAAAATTGGTGAATCAGATCGAGCCCTGCTTGAAACTGAGTGTCACTACACAGCGCATTGCGTTTTTCACGGATAAGTTTGCGGAATTCTTGTCGAGATAGGTCTGACATAGAGAGGATACCCCAGGGTGCCGTTGAGGATTGTGGCCCTTGAACCAGCTGGTTCAAGGCGGATCAGCAATGATAACCGTAGGCTTCTCGGTGCATGCCAAGCTTGCTCAATAGCTATCAAGTACTAACCCTTAGGTATTGCTTATCGGCTCAGGGACTTAAATCCAACTGACGCACACCCCAGGGTAAATTTGGTATCTACTGCTGTCCTTGCGTAACTTTACTAAGCGCGCTTTCTAAAGACGCGGTGAGCTTTTCCATTCGCTCAGTCATTTCTTGTTGCTGACCGTTAGATTCGTATGACTTGGTGTGCAATTCATAACAAATGTTCAACGCAGCAAAAGTCAGTAGCTGAATTTCATTGGTTACCTTAATACGCTCGCTCATCTCTTTCAATCGACGATCAAGATCTTTAGCCGCTGTAATTAGTGACTCTTCTTGCCCTGCTGGACAATTGACTCGTGTCATTTTGCCAAGGATTTCAACGTCGATCGCTTGATTGCTCATGATGAATAAACTCTATATTCGCGCTATCTAAGGCGTTGCGTTATACAACTACCGAGGAGGAAACTATAGGAAAAGCGCTATTAAGATTCAAGCATTTCCCATCACAGAAAGAAAAATGGTGAAGTGATCACACAGGAATTGGGCAAATTGTCTAAATGCTGTCCAAAATTGAATTTGATAGCCGTTTCAGCCGACTAGGCTTGATGGTAGGATATGTCGATACATTATTACGCAAGAATGAGCCAAGATTATGAGTGAAATCACCCTTCCTGAATACCAATCTATTGCTGCCGAACTGAAATCCGCAAGTCTTGCTGTGACGCCAGCAGAGTTGCACGGTCTACTTGTTGGCATGCTAAGTGGTGGATTGGCGATTAACGACCAAACCTGGCAACCGATTCTGTTTGATTACACCAACGAAGGCATGGGCTGGCCATCAAGTGCATTAGGGTTGGCACAAAGTGTGTTCCAAGTAACGGTAAACGAGCTAACTGGCACTTCTATGGAATTGTCGCTGCTGCTTCCTGATGAAGCGGGTGAAGAAGGTTTGTTTGCTCTAGCTGATGGCGTGTCTGACTTTGTGAACCACTTTATTTCTGGTATGGGGTTAGCGGGGATTGCAATTGATAAAGCCTCAGACGATGCGAAAGAAGCATTAACTGATCTAGAAGAAATCGCTAAGCTGGGCATTGATGAAGATGATGACCTAGGCGAGCAAGCACTATTGCTAGAGCAAGTAATCGAACACGTAAAAGCCTGCGTATTAACTATTCATGCAGAGTTTGGTGCTCGTCCTGAAAGCAACGAAAACAAACCAACGATTCATTAATCACTCGTTCTCCATTATCGAATAGCTTCTAGAGGTTAGCATGAGGCAATATGATGTTGTAATTGCTGGTGGTGCCATGGCAGGGGCCACACTGGCGCTGGCAATCGACCGTTTATCCAAAGGCGCACTGCAAATTGCGGTTGTCGAGCCTTTTAAAGCCCAATCGGACCAACATCCTGGGTTTGACTCTCGCTCGATTGCTCTGTCCTACGGTACGGTCAACATCCTGCGTCACTTACAGTTGTGGTCTGCCATCGAGCCTTGTGCTACCCCAATTGAACATATTCATGTTTCTGACCGCTCTCATGCGGGCATGACCGAAATTACCAAGCATGAAGTTGGCGTTGAAGCGCTTGGCTACGTAGTGGAACTCGCCGATGTTGGCCGTGTCTACCAAGAGCTTTTGGATAAGAGTGAGGCGATCACTCTGCTTTGCCCTGATTCGGTTGCGAACATCGAGCGTGAGCAAGACAAAGTACACATTGAACTGAGCAGCGGTGAAAAGCTTGAAGCTAAACTGCTGGTGGCTGCCGATGGGGCAGTATCGCAATGTTGTCAGCAAATCGGCCTAGAGTTGTCTGAACATGATTTCGACCAAGTGGCAGTGATTGCGAACATTGTGACGCAAGAGCCTCATCAAGGTCGTGCTTTTGAACGTTTTACTGAAAATGGTCCAGTCGCACTGCTGCCGATGAGTGACAACCGTATGTCGTTAGTATGGTGCCTTCGTCCTGAAGAAGCGCAAACCGTGGTGAACTTGTCCGATGCAGAGTTTCTTGAGCGCTTGCAGAACGATTTTGGCTGGCGACTAGGTGCGATGGAGAAAGTTGGACAACGCGCGAGCTATCCGCTTCTTCTTCGTCATCGCAAGCAAAACATTTCGCACCGTTTTGCTATTGTCGGCAATGCCGCACAGACGCTTCACCCGATTGCAGGGCAAGGCTTCAATCTTGGTATTCGTGATGTGGCATCTTTAGCGGAAGAGGTTGTTAAGCAAGCTGAAGACGTGGGTCGTTACCAAGGCTTAATGCGATTTAGCCAGCGCCGTGAAGACGATCGCAGCGAGACGATTTGGCTAACCAGCTCTCTCGTGCATATTTTCTCAAATGATTTACCGGCGATGCGAATTGGGCGTAATCTTGCCCTCGCAACGATGGATAACCTTTCTACTTTTAAGCAGCCGCTGCTACGCCATACACTTGGTTTAGTGAAACGATAAACGGCAACGAATTAGGTAACAAATAGCAATGATGCAAAGTGTAGATATCGCCATCATCGGCGGTGGAATGGTCGGTTTAGCATTAGCGGCCGCTTTTAAGGACAGTGACCTGCGTGTGGCCGTTATTGAAGGAGCAGTACCAAACGACACACTCAACGAACTACCAGATGTTCGCGTATCGGCGTTAAGTCGTTCAAGTGAAACCATCCTTCGCAACCTTGGTGCGTGGCAAGGTATCGAGCAGCGTCGTGCCTCACCATACTATGCGATGGAAGTCTGGGAGCAAGACAGTTTCGCGAATATCGCATTTGATGCGCAGAGAATGGCTCAGCCTGATCTCGGTCATATCGTTGAAAACCGTGTGATTCAATTAGCGCTGTTAGAGCAAGTTCAAAAGCTCGATAACGTGACGCTGTTTATGCCTGCTCGTTGTGCAACGCTTGCGGTGGGTGAGCAAGAAAGCTGGCTAACGCTCGACAATGGTCAAGCTATGACAGCTAAGTTGGTTGTTGGCGCAGATGGTGCAAACTCTTGGCTGCGTAACCAAATGGATATCCCACTAACGCATTGGGATTACGGTCATAGTGCCCTTGTTGCGAACGTGAAAACTGCAGACCCACACAATAGCGTTGCTCGTCAGATCTTTACACCGCAAGGTCCATTGGCTTTCCTGCCAATGTCTGATCCACACATGTGTTCGATTGTTTGGTCTACCGAACCAAATCGCGCAGAGCAACTGCTGGCGATGAACGAGCAAGAATTCAATAAATCACTGACTAGCGAATTTGATGTGCGCTTAGGTTTGTGTGAAGTGGTTGGTGAACGTGCTGCATTCCCACTTAAGATGCGTTATGCACGAGACTTTGTAGTCGAACGCGTGGCGTTAGTTGGCGATGCTGCCCATACCATTCATCCGCTGGCGGGGCAGGGTGTGAACCTTGGCTTACTGGATGCTGCGAGCTTAGCGCAAGAAGTATTGGCGCTGTGGAAACAAGGGCAGGACATTGGCACCAAACGTAACCTACGTGGTTACGAGCGTTGGCGTAAAGCTGAAGCGGCGAAGATGATCGCAGCAATGCAAGGCTTCCGTGATCTGTTCTCTGGTGAGAATCCTGCCAAGAAGCTGGTCCGAGGTATTGGTTTGAGCCTAGCAGGACAGTTGCCGGGGGCAAAAGACGAAATCATGAAACGTGCATTAGGTTTGAAAGGCAACTTGCCGGAACTGGCGCGTCAATAAACGCCTCTCTCGCTTGGCGAATAAAAGACACAAAAAAGGCTGGTTAATCCAGCCTTTCTTATTACATCGATGTTTTAAGCTAAGCGTATGCGCATCTGAGCTTCATAATCTCTTGGTTAATCTCTTTTACTGCCTGAAAGTGACGCTTCTCAGCTTTCTCTGGCAGTATCAATTTTCCGTTATCAAACTCGAACTTACCGACTCCGTAAATATAAATTCTTCCCTTAAAAAGACGACTTATGTGTTTAGCAATCATACCTGGTGTATAGCGCTTAAACAGTCTCATATTTACTCTTCCTTATCTCTTACCTAGCCCAGTCATTCTACGTTTCTCACGTAAAAATTATTGTGACAGCAATAGTATTAAGTGCAGTTGAGCTCCTTTGCTTTAGAGATTTGTGCTGCCTTAGACAAATTGACAGAGTCATATCTCAAATAGCGTGAGGATTACCTCAAAAAATCATTGTCGAAGGAACCTGTCCTTGAGTCCTCCTGTTCTTATTTGGTGCATTAAGCAACAGCTTTGTTACAGAATTAAGAATAGAAGGAAAATGATTGTTTGCGAAATGTTTTTACTCAATGGGTTGCATTTTGTTCGTTTTGATGAGGTTGAAACCTCAAATGCATTGCTTTCATTGAGTTAGAGGAAGTAAAAAGGAAAAAGTTCCACGCAAAAAAAAGCCCGCTTCGGCGGGCGAATAGTCACAGATGCATTACACAAAAGTGGACGACTGACTTAATGAACGCTGTCATACAAGTCAGCTGATTCACTTTATGTTGATTAAGTCGTTGTTGAAAACTTAACCAACAAATTCAGCATATACGAGTTTTTTATGTGTGACTATTTATGTTTTTAAAATGATTAAAAATTCTTTAATGTAATCGGCGAGATATGAGTGAGATCACGCAGGAGTGAGAATCCTGCGCTCGATTACATGTTAGCGGCAGATATCAGCCATGGTTGGTTGGCACAATTGGATGAGATCATCGATGGACAGCGCTAAGCCTGCCATGCGATCACCGCTGCTAATGGTGATTTCTTTTTCTTCAAGCAAACTTGGGTCAAACACGATCGGCATGTAGCGTTTTAAAAGTAGTGGCGTGACAGTACCAATCTTGTATCCGGTAATCGCTTCTACGTCCGCTTGATCAACACACGTCATACGACGGCACTGCAGTAATGCGCGTACCTTCTTTGGATCAACGCTACGATCACCTGGAGCACAGGCAAGCGCATATTGGTTCCCCATATCGCGCAAAAGAATCGCTTTGACCATTTGAGAAGGGCGAATGCCGCGTTGTTGCGCGGCATCCTCAATGGTTGTTGCTGGCCTTTGATGAGGAAGAAGGCGAAACTCGATGTTCTGGTCCGCCAAAAACTGCATCAAAGGGGTATGAATGGTATTACTCATCGTCAAGACTGTACGGCAGTGCTGCGATTTCCCATTCGCACTCTGGCTGAGCAACCAAGCGCAGACGAGTGTCATCGTCTAGGTTGTTTGGTAACACAATGAGCCCCATCGCTTGGTTGTCGCTGAATTGGTAATGTGTGAGCAATGCACCTACTGAACGCCAGTTTTCACCGACACTACGTTCCAATTCGATCGCACCCTTACCTAAGGCTTCAGCGGTTGCACCTTTAACAATGTACATTGCACGTTTGTTGGTGCCGCGGTATTTCGCGCGTGCTACGGTTTCTTGGCCTGTGTAGCAGCCTTTCGTAAAGCTGATGCCACCGAGCGCTTGTACGTTTAGCGCTTGTGGAATGTGCTCGTTTTGCGCGTCTGCTGCCACGTATGGTAGTGCTGCTTCAATATCGAAACGGGTCCAAAGCTCATGAGTAGGCAGCGTTGCTTGGCTACCTTCCACTAACGATTGTGCTGCTTCTGCTGTAAGCGCAAGTAACCAGCGGTTTGAAGCCACTTTGACTGCAGTGCCACCTTCAACAGTACGCACTTCGCCAGAATCAGCATTTAATGTTGAGATGAACGCATCGGCATTCTCACCAGCGACACCTAGCACAACGTCGCTAGACTTTTCGATGGTCACTTTAGAGAACACCGCGTACTTTTTGATTTCTTTCAGTTCCACTTCAATCGCTGATTTCGGCTGAACCATTGCGTAGCCATCGTTATGGTGGAATAGGCGGAAGACGCTCCACACTTTACCTTTCGCATCACAATGGGCCCCCAACATTGATTGGTCTTTCTCAAGAGAAACCACATCACAAGTAACTTGACCGTGTAGGTATGACTTTTTGTCATCCCCGACCATGGTGATCATGCCCAGGTTATCCAATAGCGAGATAGACAGCTCAGGTAGTGCGTCTTGTGTCGATAGGTTCAGTGGTGAAAAGCGAGTTTGCCATTCCATGATTACAATGCCTTTTGAAGATATTTTTCAGCTATGTTAAATGCAGAATCGGTATTTGTCAGCACTCAATATATCCACGCGATTTTGAGGTGTTTGGCGCAGCTGAACGTTTGTTTATTAAATGCGTTCAGGATTTGCAGCGACTTGGCTACATATTGTGACCCGCACACTAGTGACGTTGCACATCCCTTGTTACACTCCGCACTAAGAACAAGACATCTATGAAGGAATACTGAATGTACACTGCGGAAGAAAAGGCGCGTATTAAATGGGCTTGTCGTCGTGGCATGCTTGAGCTTGACGTGGTGATTATGCCGTTTTTTGAAGAGTGCTTTGATGCACTGAATGAGCAAGAGCAGCGTGATTTTGTCTCACTATTAGAATGTGATGATCCCGATCTGTTTACTTGGGTAATGGGACACGGTCGCAGCGAAAACCTAGGTCATGCATCGATGGTTGATAAAATTGTCGCGCACAACCTCAGCAAGGTTCGTTAATCTCAAGGTTAACACGTCTCTATACGCCCAAATTGCCAACCAACTTCTTCTCCTAGGTTGCGTTTGGGCGCTTATCTGTTCTGACATCCCACTCGTCTTATCAACTTATCTGTTATTACTGATTCTTCGCAGCCAAATGCAAGGCGGCTTTGTCGTGCCTTCAGCCTGTGGCGGTTGGTATTTACATCGTGATGGCACGGTACGTAATGACAAGCAAACCTCTACATTATCTAGCGTTGATGTTTCGGCTACGGCGTTCAAAGTGACGTTTGAATTAACGTCGGGGGAAAGTGCGACAATCTGGCGAGACAGTTGTGAGGATGTGGCTTATCGCCAACTGTGTTTGATATTACGTCAATGGAAAATGGGAGCCGAAGCCCCCATTTGATCTTGTATCTGACGGTTACTTTTAGTACCAGAGCTATTTGTTTGGCGTAAGAATCGTTGGGCCGCTGTTTTCTAGCTGGTTTGGATAATCCAAGGTGTAGTGCAGACCGCGACTCTCTTTACGCTGCATCGCACAACGTACCATCAACTCTGCGACTTGCAGCAGGTTACGTAGCTCTAGCAAGTTGTTCGATACGCGGAAGTGGCTGTAGTACTCGTGCGTTTCTTGTTGCAGCATCTGGATACGACGCAGTGCTCGTTCAAGGCGCTTATCGGTACGAACGATGCCCATGTAATCCCACATAAACAGGCGCAGCTCATGCCAGTTATGTTGGATGATCACTTCTTCATCACTGTTGGTCACTTGGCTTTCATCCCAACATGGAACTTGCGGTGCTAGTTCTACTTCGTTGTGATGTTTAAGAATGTCTTTGGCTGCCGACCATGCGTAAACCACACACTCAAGTAGTGAGTTCGATGCCATACGGTTCGCACCGTGCAAGCCAGTGTAGCTCACTTCACCAATCGCGTAGAGGTTCTTCAGGTCGGTATGACCGTTTTGATCGACCATGACGCCACCGCATGTGTAGTGCGCTGCTGGTACAATTGGGATCGGCTCTTTAGTCATGTCGATACCCAAATCCATCAAACGAGAGTAGATGGTTGGGAAATGCTTAGTAATGAAATCCGCTGGCTTGTGGCTGATGTCGAGGTACATGCAGTCAGCACCTAAGCGCTTCATTTCGAAGTCGATCGCGCGAGCCACGACGTCACGTGGAGCAAGCTCTTTACGCTCGTCGAAATCCGGCATAAAACGTGAACCATCAGGACGACGTAAATACGCGCCTTCTCCACGCAATGCTTCTGTCAGTAAGAAGTTGCGCGCTTCTGGGTGGAACAGACAGGTCGGGTGGAATTGGTTGAATTCCATGTTCGCAACGCGACAACCTGCGCGCCAGGCAATTGCAATACCATCGCCGGATGATACGTCTGGGTTAGACGTGTATTGGTAAACTTTGGAAGCGCCGCCCGTTGCCAGTACAACAAATTTAGCGCGAACAGTTTCTACCTGCTCTTCGTTGCGGTTCCAAATATAAGCACCAATGATCTTGTTTTTGTCGCCGCCGATTTTATCTTCGGTGATCAAATCCAGAGCATTATGACGTTCAAGAACATGAATGTTTGGGTGGCAGTGTGCGTTGTCTTGCAGAGAGGTTTGCATTGCCATGCCAGTTGCATCGGCAGCGTGCAATATACGGCGACGGCTGTGACCGCCTTCGCGAGTTAAGTGATAGCGTGGTTCATCGTCAGAATCATCGTCTTCACGATCAAATGGTACACCGCCATCAATCAACCATTGCACGCACTCTTTTGAGTTTTCCGCGATGAATTTAACGGTCTCTTCATCACAGATACCATCCCCGGCAATTTGCGTATCTTCAACGTGAGACTCAATCGTGTCTGACTCATCAAATACAGCAGCGATACCACCTTGCGCGTAAAACGTCGCGCCTTCGCTGCGTGGTCCTTTACTTAGAACCATCACCTTACAGTGGTTTGCGACACGCAAAGCTAACGACAAGCCTGCGGCGCCACTCCCTACCACTAACACATCACATTCATGTTTACGATTTGTGTTCATATTACTTTTACAATCCCAAGCTAAGGTAACAAGGCTACCTTGTGTATATTTTGCACACCATGTGCATTCCATTAACGCGACATCCGTCGCTAAGGGCTAAGTTGGGAGACGTATCGAAATCGGCGTTACTTTGGTGACTTCAGCCACTCTTGTTTTTCCATGCTTTGGGCATGAGGATGCTTCCTGAGTTTTGTTTGCAACGCGATGTTCTGATAGCCATTAGCCATGCAAATGAAAAGTAATAGTTTGTCAATGCCATTGCTTTTCTATGCTCTACCCAGCACAATCTGGGACAGAGATCATCCATTATACCCATTTCCCCATCAGTATGCTCGCTTGTCAAAACGAGACTTAAGTCGGACGAGGAGCGGGATTTGGCTAATGACATCACACTGTGAAAAAGCAATGACAAAAAATTTGAGAAACCATGGAACTTTCTCATTCACGTCGGAGTCACAATAGTGCTCAAGCAAGCAGTGGTGTCCAAGCAGTGGTGTCCAAGCAGTGGTGTCCAAGCAGTGGTGTCAATACTACGTTTTGCATAATTAGTACCCATATCTGAGAAGAGTAGGGGCATAACAAATAGGAGTATCCGCTCGAATGAACGAGCAGCTGACCGATCAAGTATTGATTGAGCGAGTTCAGAATGGCGATAAGCAAGCATTCAACCTGCTGGTAACAAAGTACCAGAACAAGGTATGTAACCTTATCGCCAGATACGTAAGTAATCCTGGCGATGTTCCAGATGTAGCACAAGAAGCGTTTATCAAGGCTTACCGAGCTATCCCTAGTTTTCGTGGGGAAAGTGCGTTTTATACGTGGCTGTATCGCATTGCTGTGAATACTGCGAAAAATCACATTGTTGCCCAAGGTCGTAGACCGCCAGCAACAGACGTGGATGCTGAAGAAGCTGAATTTTACGAAACAGGTAATGCACTTAAAGAAATTTCGAACCCTGAGAACTTAACGTTGTCCAAAGAATTGCAACGGGTAGTGTTCAGTGCAATCGAAGCCTTACCTGAAGATTTAAAAACCGCAATGACTCTTCGTGAGCTTGATGGCTTAAGCTACGAGGAAATTGCTGAAGTAATGGATTGCCCGGTGGGAACGGTACGATCGCGTATCTTCCGTGCTCGTGAGGCGGTGGAAAAGAAAATCAAACCTCTTTTGCAGCGCTAGTACAAGTGATAACTATGGTGAAAATAATGGCTGACAAAGAAAAACTTTCAGCTCTCATGGATGGAGAATTGGTCGATAAGGCTTTAATTCAAGAATTAGAGCAAGACCAAGAGAGCCGTGATGCTTGGCAGAACTATCACCTAATTGGTGATGTGATGCGAGGCGAAGCGCCAGCAAAGCCTGAGTGGAATATTGCTGAAAGCGTAGCGTTAGCGTTAGAAGACGAGCCTGTGCATCGTGCTATCGATTCGCGCAGTGCTAACGTAATTTCAATTAACGACGCGTCAAAAGAGTCGCAACCAGAGCCACAAAAAGCGAAACGCCAGTTGCCTGCATGGTTGACTCAGTTTGGTCAAGTAGCCGTTGCTGCGTGTGTGTCACTTGTTGTGATACTAGGCGTACAGCAGTATGGTGGTAGCGACCCAATGTCGCCGCAAGCAGACCAACTTCCTGTACTTCAGACTGTGCCATTCGCGGGCAGTGCTGAACCAGTAAGCTTGACGCGTGAATCCGTAGAGCGTTCAGTTGGTGAAGCAAATATGCAAGAGCAACGCAAACGCGTTCATGCTATGCTTCGTGACTACGAATTGCAGCTAAGAATTAACAGTGATGCGTCTCAGCAAGATGCACATCTGACTCCGGATATTGAATGAAAAAATTTCTGATCAGCGCTTGCGCTCTGTTCAGTCTGATGTGTTCGCAAGCCTTTGCTGGTGATAAGCCAGCGGAGGCTTTATTGCATCAAATGAGCGAGGCGAGCAAGAATTTAAGCTACGAGCTCTCTTATATCCTTATCAAAAAGAACAGCATTGAACCTTTGCTGTATCGTCATGCGACTCACGACAAAGACCAGTACGCACACCTTGTGTACTTAAGTGGTCCCGTACGTGAAGTGATCCGTCGCGGCACTGAAGTAAGCTACATCGAAACTGGCGCAGAACCGTTTACCATTGAATCGGGTAAAATGGTCGCTCCCATCATGCCAATGCTGAATGCCAATATTGACGAGCTAAACTTGTACTACGACTACGTAAAAGTGGGGCGTGCGCGTGAAGCTGGCGTACCAACACAAGTACTGCGTATTGTGCCAAAAGATGGCTTGCGTTATTCATATGTGTTGTGGATTGATGAGAAGAGCCATTTGCCACTGCGTGCTGACCTAGTTGACCGCGATGGTGAAATGCTTGAGCAATACCGTACTATCTCTTACTCAGTAAACCCTAAGATTGCTGAGTTGATGAGTGGCTTAGAAGAAGTTCAGTTGCCGGCGGTTCTGACAATGCCAAAAGGTGATATTGGAACGAGTAACTGGAATGTAGGTTGGACGCCTGAAGGTTTCCATCCAAATGAACTGAATCGCTACCGTATGGCAGTGACCGACCAAATGGTAGAAAGCCAACTGTACTCTGATGGACTATTTAGTTTCTCTGTGTACGTAGCGAACAAAGACGAGCACTCGTTGAAAGGCCAGCTGGTTCGTCAAGGTCGTCGCACGTTGCATAGCTTTATAAGCGGCAATCACGAAATTTCCGTCGTTGGTGATATTCCACCGACAACGGCTCAGCGTATCGCACAATCGGTCACTTTTAATGTAACAAAGAGTGAAGTGCAATGATGACTGCATTGGCTACCGTGACGGGTGTTCACCGTCACGGTCAGCAATACGATGTCGATCTCAGCTGTGAGCAACAAACCAGTTGCAGCAGCTGTTCATCGCAAAAAAGTTGCGGCACAGGCGTGGTTACTAAAGCGATTGGTAACAAAACGCTGTCGTGGCATTTGCGTACTCCAAAATCCGTCAAAGTTGGTCAAGTCGTGGAAATCGGTTTTCCTGAATCAAGCCTGATCAAATCTGCTATGGCGGTCTACCTTCTTCCTTTGTTTGGTTTGATTCTCGGTGCCGTGATTGGCAACTTCCTGCTCGCACCTTTAACGGCAGGTGGTGAGGGTATTACTATCCTATCCTCGGTGTTGTTTGCGGCTGGTGGTATGTGGCTCGCAAAACGTGTGTCACGCCCGCTTGAAGATGAGTCAAAGCGCCAAGTTACCCTTATTCGAGTTCTCGGTGAACCTATTCAATAAGTTCTAGACTTTAAATAAGGTGCGCCCGTTAACGAAATTGGGTAGAATCTGCCAACTTGATTGAAATGCCGTCAACTGACGGCTTTCTTACTGTCCCTATTTGTAAAGAGTTAGTCACCCTAAATCTATGAAGCACATTCGTAACTTTTCGATTATCGCCCACATCGACCATGGTAAGTCGACCCTATCTGACCGTCTAATCCAAGTTTGTGGTGGATTAAGCGATCGTGAAATGGCCGCACAGGTTCTGGATTCAATGGATCTTGAACGTGAGCGCGGTATCACCATCAAATCTCAGAGTGTGACGCTGAACTACACCGCTAAAGACGGCGAAACTTACCAGTTGAACTTCATCGATACTCCGGGACACGTTGACTTTGCGTACGAAGTATCACGTTCTCTAGCCGCTTGTGAAGGTGCGCTACTGGTGGTTGACGCAGGTCAGGGTGTAGAGGCTCAAACGCTAGCTAACTGTTATACCGCGATCGAAATGGATCTTGAGGTTGTGCCAATCCTAAACAAGATTGACCTACCAGCTGCAGACCCTGAGCGTGTTGCGGAAGAAATTGAAGAAATCGTTGGTATTGATGCAATGGAAGCTACCCGCTGTTCTGCAAAGACAGGTATCGGTGTAGATGATGTTCTAGAAAACATCGTATCAGCAATTCCAGCACCAGAAGGTGATCCAGATGCGCCACTTCAAGCGCTGATCATCGACTCATGGTTCGATAACTACCTTGGTGTTGTTTCTTTGGTTCGTATTAAAAACGGCTCACTGAAGAAAAACGACAAGATCAAAGTTATGAGCACTGGCCAAACTTGGGGTGTAGACCGTCTAGGTATCTTCACACCTAAGCAAGTGGACACTGATGTTCTGCGTACTGGCGAAGTAGGCTGGGTAGTTTGTGGCATCAAGGACATCCTAGGCGCACCAGTAGGTGATACGCTGACACTGGCTAAAAACGGCAGTGAGGAGCCACTTCCTGGTTTTAAGAAAGTCAAACCTCAGGTATACGCGGGTCTATTCCCTGTATCTTCTGATGATTACGAAAACTTCCGTGACGCACTAGGTAAACTTAGCTTAAACGATGCATCGCTATTCTACGAGCCAGAAAACTCAGCAGCACTAGGCTTTGGTTTCCGTTGTGGTTTCCTAGGCATGCTGCACATGGAAATCATCCAAGAGCGTCTAGAACGTGAATACGACCTAGACCTAATTACAACGGCACCAACCGTAGTTTACGAAGTAGAGCAAACTAACGGTGAGACAATGTACGTTGATAGCCCAGCAAAACTGCCAGCGGTTAACGACATCGAAGAGATCCGTGAGCCTATCGCGCGCTGTAACATCCTAGTACCAGCGGACTACCTAGGTAACGTAATCACACTATGTGTTGAGAAGCGTGGTGTTCAGGTGGACATGGTTTACCACGGTAACCAAGTTGCGATCACTTACGACATCCCAATGGCTGAAGTGGTACTGGACTTCTTCGACCGTTTGAAATCGACATCACGTGGCTACGCGTCTCTGGATTACAACTTCCAACGCTTTGAAGCATCGAACATGGTACGTGTAGACGTACTACTGAACGGCGACAAAGTGGATGCGCTAGCGCTGATTACGCACAAAGATCAGTCTCAGACTCGTGGTCGTCAGCTTGTTGAGAAAATGAAAGAGTTCATTCCTCGTCAGATGTTCGACATCGCGATCCAAGCGGCTATCGGTAACCACATCATCGCGCGTTCTACAGTGAAACAGCTACGTAAGAACGTAATCGCGAAATGTTACGGTGGTGACGTGAGCCGTAAGAAGAAACTTCTGAAGAAACAGAAAGAAGGTAAGAAACGTATGAAGCAGATCGGTAACGTAGAGCTGCCTCAAGAAGCGTTCCTAGCAATTCTTCACGTTGGTAAAGACTAGAGTTGAACTATCTCGTACTCTTGTCTGTCATAAGACGTTAGATAGTAAAATAAGTGAAAGGGTTTCGGCTCTTTCACTTTCGTATTTTTAGATAAGGGAATTTAATGGCGAATACATTCTCACTGATTCTAGTTATCGTGACTTTGGTAACTGGCGTAGTTTGGCTACTAGAAAAGCTCGTGTTTGCGAAAAAACGTCAAGCGAAAGTAGCGGAGATCCAAGCGCAAACAGCAAATGGTCTGGATGCGGTGACGCTACAAAAAGTAGAAAGCCAACCGTGGTGGGTAGAGAACAGTGTGTCTATCTTCCCTGTGATTGCATTCGTATTAGTATTACGTTCTTTTATCTATGAACCGTTCCAAATCCCTTCAGGCTCAATGATGCCAACCCTACTAGTGGGTGACTTCATTTTGGTGGAGAAATACGCGTACGGATTGAAAGATCCTGTATGGCGCACTCAGCTAGTGGAAACTGGTAAGCCAGAACGTGGCGACATCGTAGTATTCAAATACCCACCTCAGCCAAACATTGACTACATTAAGCGTGTGGTTGGTTTGCCAGGTGATACTGTTCGTTACTCTGCGGATAAGCAGGTATGTATTCAGTCGAAAGGTGAATCAACTTGTAAGCCAGTTAAGTTGAGCAATGTTGAAGAGAGCCCATTCATCCAAAATGGCATTCCTCTGATTCAGATGAATGAAAAATTGGGTGAGGTTGAACACCAAATTCTGGTGAATCCACTCGCTCGTGATCGTGTGCAGAACTACCAGCCACGTCCAGGTGTTAACGAGTGGGTTGTACCACAAGGTCAGTACTTTGTTATGGGTGATAACCGTGACAACAGTGCAGACAGCCGTTACTGGGGCTTTGTTCCAGAAGCAAACTTAGTCGGTAAAGCTGTAGCGATCTGGATCAGCTTCGAGTTTGATCGTGGCGCAGACAGCGTTCTACCTTCATGGATTCCAACTGGTGTGCGTTTCAATCGCATCGGTGGTATTCACTAACCATTCAAATATCGAGAGAGTATGAATTCTCCAATTGAGAAACTAGAGAGAAAGCTCGGCTACCAATTTAAGGATGCTGGGCTTATCAACTTGGCGCTGACTCACCGCAGCGCCAACAGTAAGCACAATGAACGTCTTGAGTTTCTGGGCGATTCAATTTTAAGTTTTGTCATCGCTGATGATCTGTACCATCGTTTCCCGAAAGTGAACGAAGGTGACATGAGCCGTATGCGCGCGACCTTGGTTCGTGGGCACACATTGGCGGAACTGGGTCGTGAATTCGATCTAGGAGATTATTTAAAATTAGGTCCAGGTGAATTGAAGAGTGGCGGTTTCCGCCGAGACTCTATTCTAGCCGATGCGGTAGAAGCCATTATTGGTGCGATTTACCTTGATAGTGATATTGAACAAGTTCGCGGTATTGTACTGAGTTGGTACAACTCGCGTCTTGAGGCGATCAAGCCTGGCGTATCACAAAAAGATCCAAAAACTCGCCTACAAGAGTTCCTGCAAGGCAGAAGAAAACCGCTGCCTGTCTACACAGTGACTAATATTAAAGGTGAAGCGCACAACCAAGAGTTCACGGTTGAGTGTGACGTAGCAGGTGTGGATAAGCCTGTAATCGGTAAAGGCACCAGCCGCCGCAAGGCAGAACAAGCGGCTGCAGAAACGGCACTTGAGCAATTAACGAATGGCTGATAACGAATTCGATATCGATGCGTTTTTCGCATCACACGGTGAAGTAAGTTCACCAGAAAACCAACACTGTGGCTTCATTGCGATTGTTGGTCGTCCAAACGTAGGTAAGTCGACACTTCTGAACAAAATCTTGGGTCAGAAGATTTCGATCACGTCTCGTAAACCGCAGACGACGCGTCACCGCATCATGGGTGTGGACACAGACGGCGATTACCAAGCGATCTACGTAGATACACCAGGACTTCACATTGAAGAAAAGCGCGCGATTAACCGCTTGATGAACCGTGCGGCAAACTCATCTCTAAGTGATGTGAACCTAGTGTTCTTCTTGGTGGATGGTACGCACTGGACGAACGACGACGAGATGGTGTTGACTAAGCTTCAGAAGTCGAACTTCCCAGTTGTGCTTTGTGTGAACAAAGTAGACAACGTGCAAGATCGTAACGAAGTGATGCTGCATATGATGGACATGTCGAAGAAGATGGACTTCGTTGACGTTGTGCCAATCTCTGCAAAACACGGTAAGAACATTGAAGTACTGCGCAAGCACGTACGCGATCACCTACCGAAAGCAACGCACCACTTCCCAGAAGAATACGTGACGGACCGCTCTCAGCGTTTCATGGCATCAGAAATCGTACGTGAGAAGTTAATGCGCTTCACGGGTGATGAGCTGCCATACTCAGTAACAGTTGAGATTGAGCGCTTCGACTACAACCCAGAAACCGATGGTTTCCATATCAACGCCCTAATTCTTGTTGAACGTAATGGTCAGAAGAAAATGGTGATTGGTAAAGGCGGCGAGAAGATCAAGACAATTGGTCGTGAAGCGCGTCTAGATATGGAAGAGCTATTTGGTCGTAAGGTTTACCTAGAGACTTGGGTAAAAGTGAAATCTGGTTGGGCAGATGACGAACGTGCTCTGCGCTCACTAGGTTACATCGACGACCTGTAAGTTTGGTTGCTTGTAAGTTTGGTAACGAAGACACTTCGTTCCAACATCGACTAAAATATAATATCGATTAAAATAAGGAGCCGCTTGGCTCCTTATTTTTTATTACCGACTTAGGCACACTGATTGAAATGAGCAACCAGTCTTCAGAAGGCTTCCAGCGCTGCTTTGTATTGCACCGACGCCCTTACAGTGAATCGAGCTTGATCCTTGATGTATTCAGCGAGGAGTATGGTCGTATCACACTGATGGCGAAAGGCGCGCGCAGCAAACGCTCTAATCTTAAAGGGGCATTACAGCCCTTCACGCCACTATTGCTGAAATGGTCTGGCAAAGGTTCGATGAAAACCTTACGTCAGGCTGAGCCAATCAGTTTGGGTTTGCCGTTGTTCGGGATAAACCTTTACTCCGCAATGTACGTAAATGAATTAGTCGGGCGCGTGTTAATGGCGGAAGTGCCGATGCCTGCGCTGTTTCATGATTATCTGCATGCACTAACGGAATTGGCTCAGAGTGATAACCCTGAACCGGGGTTGCGTCGTTTTGAATTGGCCCTGCTGTCTTCAATGGGTTATGGCGTCGATTTCTTACACTGCGCCGGGACGGGGGAGCCAGTCGATCCTGAGATGACTTACCGCTATCGTGAGCAAAAGGGATTCATAGCCTCAGTGAGGCGCGATAACCTGACATTTTTAGGTAATGAATTGATTGCGATTAGTGAACGGCGGTTCGTCACTAAAGAGCAATTAAAAGCGGCGAAACGCTTTACACGTATGGCATTAAAGCCGTATCTTGGCGGCAAACCTTTAAAAAGTCGCGAATTATTCATTCAGACATATCGAGCACGGAGTAACGGAAAATGAGCTCAATCTACTTAGGCGTTAATATCGACCATATTGCCACTCTACGTAATGCACGTGGTACTAAATACCCAGATCCAGTTCATGCTGCTGAGATCGCAGAGCGTGCCGGTGCTGACGGTATTACCATCCACCTACGTGAAGACCGTCGCCACATTCTAGATCGTGACGTACGTATCCTACGTGAAACCATTCAAACTCGTATGAACCTTGAAATGGCAGTAACGGACGAGATGGTTGAGATTGCGCTACAAACTAAGCCTGAGTTCGTTTGTCTGGTTCCTGAAAAACGTGAAGAGTTGACAACAGAAGGTGGTCTGGATGTTGTAGGCCAACTTGAGAAAGTGAAAGCGGCAACGCAAAAACTTACCGAAGCGGGCATCAAAGTATCTCTGTTTATCGATGCAGACCGTCAACAGATCGATGCGGCAAAAGCTTGTGGCGCACCTTACATTGAGCTTCACACTGGTCACTACGCAGACGCGACAACAGAAGAAGATCAGCAAGATGAGCTGAAGAAGATCGCAGCAGGCGCGAGCTATGCTGATGACCTAGGTATCATCGTAAACGCAGGTCACGGTCTGACTTACCACAACGTTGCACCAATCGCAGCACTGCCAGAAATCTACGAGCTGAACATCGGTCACTCGATCATTGGCCGTGCGGTTTTCGATGGTCTAGAAAAATCTGTGGCAGAAATGAAAGCCATCATGGTTGCGGCTCGCAAGTAATCAGATTAAAGCATGGCAATTTTAGGACTAGGCACTGACATCGCAGAGATTGAGCGCATTGAAAAAGCGCTCGGTCGTACGGGTGAGCCCTTCGCAAAGCGCATTTTGTCGCAAGATGAAATGGTTAAGTTTGCTGAATTGAAGCAAAAAGGGCGCTACCTTGCGAAGCGTTTCGCAGTAAAAGAGGCGGCCTCAAAAGCGTTAGGAACTGGCATCGCAAAAGGCGTGACCTTCCATGATTTTACGGTTTCGAATGATGAGTTCGGTAAACCGATATTGACCTTATCTGGTGTGGCGAAGCAAATCGCCGAGTCGATGGGCGTTAATCATGTTCATCTGTCGATTTCGGATGAACGTCATTACGCCGTTGCGACGGTGATTTTTGAATCCTAACTTAACCTGATTACGGATTAACAACCGAATACAAAAAAGCCAGAGTCGATGCTCTGGCTTTTTTATGTCTATGATTTACTCGGTTATTCTCTACTGCTCAAGATAGAGTTTCGCCGTCGTGGTGACTTTAATCATCTCATCTTGCAGTTCGAACATTTCTGGTTCGATGTCTTCGATGTCAGCACCCGAGCGCAGCGCTTGTTCCAAGGTTGCACACAGAGACTTTAATCTCGGCACACCGCAGTAAGAGCTGCTGCCGTGAAGTTTATGCACCACATGGATAAGGTCATCACGCGAGAAGCCTTCTTGCTCTAATGCTTGATCGACCACTTCTTCCACCTCAGGAATAAAATCAATCAGCATGCGCAGCATGTCTTTGGCTAAGTCTTCTTTGTTGGCACCCTGCTTTAACGCTGCTTGCCAGTCGATGATGACATCTTGCTGTGGCTTTTCTGGCGCTGATGGCGTAGTCTCCACAATTGGTTCGACATAGGATGGCGCGATTTTGTCGACACTCTCAGTACAGGTATTTGGGTTCCAATGAACCAAAACCTGTTGCAGAACATGTTCTTCAATTGGCTTGGTTAGGTAGTCATCCATCCCCGCAGCCAGTAGTCGGTCACGCTCACCCGCCATGGCATGCGCGGTTACCGCAATCACTGGGGTGTCTTTGTTCAGCTCTAGCTCTTTAATGTGCTGACAAGCGGTCACGCCGTCCATCAATGGCATTTGAATGTCCATGAAGATCAGATCGTATTTCTTTTCAGTTGCAAGATTCACCGCTTGTTGACCATTACTACATGCCGTTACCGTTTCTACACGCTCTTTTAGTAGCGCAGAGATCAGTTTCAAGTTGGCAGGGTTATCATCAACCGCAAGCACCGTCAGTGGTAAGCGTTCGTTCATCACTGGCTCAATTGGTGCAATCACCGCTTGTGGTGTTTCGACGTGATCCGTGATTAGGCTTTGTAGAAGCTTACGACGCGATAATGGCTTGGTCAGACATTGGATCTGATGATCGTTCATCACTTGGTCTGCCAGTGCCAGTTCGGTACTTGGCGTACCCATGATCACACTCGGAGCCATGCGTTTGGCTTGCTCAATCCAAGCCGCTACCGATTGATCATCGTAGGTTTGGTTGGCAGCCAAGTTCAACAAGACGTAATCGTAGTTCTCGTCGTTTTCTGGCAGAGAAGAGCGGTAGGTCACCAGAATGCCTTCTTGGCTCAGGATCTGCTGTGTCACTGACGCCGCTTGCATGTTTGGTTCAACCAACAGCAATTGCTTACCTGTTAGTAGTTCGACTTCAATTAGATCGCTCATTGGCATTTCAGTTGAGTGCAAGCGAACCGTAAACCAGAAGGTAGAACCTTGGTGTAGGCGACTGGTTAGACTGATTTCGCCGCCCATCTGGCTTACCAGTTTCTGGGTGATAACCAGACCAAGACCTGTACCGCCGTAGCGACGTGAGATACTCGCATCTGCTTGGCTAAATGCTTGGAATAACTGCGCTTGCTGACGTTCGGAGATACCAATACCCGTATCGCGCACCATGAATTGCAGTTCGACCGAATCACCAGATTGTGAGCGCATCTCAACGCTGATGTCGATATTACCCCGCTCAGTAAACTTGATGGAGTTGCCGACCAAGTTGGTGAGAATTTGTTGGATACGAAGTGGGTCACCTACCAAACCTTGCGGGATCTTCGGATCCACTTTCAAGGTGATCTCCAAACCTTTCTCGTGCGCGCTGGTGGCTTGTAGGTTGATTACTTCTTCTAAGCTTTCACGGAATTCAAACGGAATGTTTTCCAGTGCTAGCTTACCGGCTTCCAGTTTCGAGAAGTCGAGGATGTCATTGATGATGTTCAGTAGGTTGTTCGCCGACTTCTCAATCGTCTGCAAGTAATCCGTTTGACTGTTCGATAGCTGTGTTTTCAGCATCTGGCGGGTAAAGCCAATTACGCCATTCAATGGGGTACGAAGCTCGTGAGACATGTTCGCCAAGAATTCAGACTTCACTCGGGCTGCTTCTTGGGCACGCTTCTTGGCGATGTCCAACTCCACGTTCTGAATCTCTAGCTGTTCCAGAGTCTCACGCAAGTCTGATGTCGCTTGGTCTATACTGTGCTGCATCTCAACGTGGTATTCCGAAAGCGAGACCGCCATGGCGTTGATACCGTTTTTCAGTTGGTCCAACTCACCGTGCATTTTGCCTTCGATACGCACATCAAGGTGACCACGACGAATGCGGTCCACAACGTTCTTCATGTGGGTGATCGGCTGGGTTACATCATGCATGAGGCGAGAGGCGAACACACTCGCGAGACCAAGACCAAGGATCAACACCAAGAAGGCAGAGAAGACTTCTTGATATTGCTGCAAGCGAAGTGACGAAAGATCCATTTCTACGGCAATGTAGCCGATGGCTTTTGTGCCCTGATTCTCATTTGAGAGCTCCGAAAGATAGTGACCTTCAGATAGAATCGGCACGCGCAGAATAAGCGAGTTATCGAAGATTTCTGAGTCCCCTAACTGAGGGATCGGCTTATCCTTCGGGAACATCAGAGCTTCAAAATTGGGATGGAAGTTAGAAGTGACGAAAAGCTCATGATTTTCATCGAACACCGCGATACTACGAACCAGTTTCGAATTCTTACGGTGAGCGTAACTGATAAGGCGACGAACGGCCTCGCGGCTTTCGGAAAGCAGGTGAGTTTCACTGGCAATCGCAAGCGGTTCGATAATGCTATTACCTGTGGTGATAACTTGTTTCTCTAGGTCTTGGTAGCGGTTGAATGAGAAAAAGCCGCTCAGTAATAAACCAATAATAAGAGTGGGAGCGAGAGTTAGTGTAATTACACGTGCTCTTAAGCCATATCTGGTCATGTTATCTAATTACATCGGAGTCTGGATATGGGAAAATAACGCATTATTTCTCAAGCGCACGATAAAGCCTTGAGCAAAAAAGTGACGTCACCGGATAAACGGTAAGCATAATCAAGTCACTCGAATCACACAACGGCTGCAAGCAAGAATAGTGAAGCAGTAGAGCAATTAGACACAAATCAGGCACAGAGCATGGCACGTATCTTTCAACCTAAAAAGAAAACGCAATTGAATACCCGTCACCAAGCGGTGCAAGTAGAGCGTTTGGATCACCACGGCGCAGGCATTGCTTACCTTAAGAAGAAACCATTATTTATTGATGGTGCCCTACCGGGTGAGGAAGTGGTAACCCAATTGGTGGAAGAAAAGAGCAAGTTCGCTCGCGGTAAGTTGATTAAAATCCTTAAACCGAGTGAAGCTCGCGTGGAGCCATTTTGTCCCCATTACCATGAGTGTGGTGGCTGTGATCTGCAGCATTTGAACTATGACCAACAATTGACGCACAAGCAGCAAACGCTTCGCCAGTTGATGAGAAAATTTGCCGGCAGTGATATCGAGTTGGATGCGCCTGTGTTGGGTGAGTCTCTTGGCTACCGTCGTCGTGCTCGTGTGAGCTTGTTCGTAGATAAAAAGACTCGTCAGTTGCACTTTGGTTTCCGTAAAAAGCAGAGTAAGCAAATTGCACAAGTGACGGATTGTCCTGTGCTCGCCCCTGAGTTGAATATGCTATTGCCAGAAATCTACTCGACGTTAAAAGTGTTTAAGAAGCCAGAGCAACTTGGTCACGTAGAGTTGGTGCTAGGCGACAAAGGTCCATGCATCACATTGCGTCATCTGAGCAAACTGACGGAAAAAGAAACCAGCTCGTTGGTGGAATTAGCGAAGCGTCACAATGCATCGCTCTACTTGATGCCAGAAACCGATCAGCTTGATTTGATTGAAGGTGAAGTGCCTTTCTATCAAGAAGCGGGTGTCACCGTGCCATTTACGCCAAATAACTTTATTCAAGTGAACCAAGCGGTAAACCAGAAAATGGTTGCTCAGGCAGTGGAGTGGTTAGACCCACAAAGTGACGAGCGAGTGTTAGATTTGTTCTGTGGTTTAGGTAACTTCAGTTTGCCTATCGCGAAACGTGCAAAACACGTGGTTGGCGTAGAAGGTGTGGCAGAAATGGTGGAAAAGGCAGCAAACAATGCATCTTTGAACCAAATCAATAACGCTCGATTTTATCACGCTAACCTTGAGCAAGATTTTGAAGGGCAAGTTTGGGCGGCTGAACAATTCGACAAAGTGCTGCTCGATCCAGCACGTGCGGGTGCGAGTGGGATCATTGATCAAGTTTCTGTGCTTGGCGCACGCCGTATAGTTTATGTTTCTTGTAATCCTGCTACCCTTGCAAGGGATAGCCAGAGCTTGCTGGAGCAAGGCTACCAATTAACCAAATTAGGTATGCTGGACATGTTCCCTCATACCAGCCATCTAGAGTCGATGGCACTGTTTGAAAAGTCCTGATAATTGGGACTTTATTGATCACTTACTCGTGGAGGGTGGTCAATAAGCCAACGCTTAAAGCTTGGCACAAGAACTAACCTGGATGGTGTTAGTCAAACCACACAAATATAATAATTAGGATGATGAGATGGTTGCGGTAAGAAGCGCGCATTTAAACCAAGATGAACAGTTTGAACTTGAAAACTGGGTGGCTAGCCTAGTTCAAGAGAAGAACACAGCGAAACGCTTAACCGAAGTGTATCGTGACTGCCAATCTGTATTGGCGGATAACGAGCAGGCGGAGCTTTTGTTGTGGCGTGGACGAGAGATGATCGAAATCTTGATCACCTTGTCGATGGATAAAGCGACACTCGTCGCTGCGCAGCTGTTCCCTTTGGTCTCAAGTGGTGCTTTTGATAGAGAACTCCTTGAGGAAAAATACAGCAAAGAAATCATTAAGCTGATCGATGGCGTCGACGAAATGGCGGCAATCGGCCAGTTGAATGTAACAATGGATGGTGGAGCTGCCTCGTCTCAAGTCGATAACGTTCGTCGCATGCTGTTGGCAATGGTGGATGATTTCCGTTGCGTGGTTATCAAGCTGGCAGAACGTATCTGTAACCTGATTGAAGTAAAAAAAGCGCCGGACGAAGTTCGTCGTGCAGCGGCAAAAGAGTGTGCAAATATCTACGCGCCTCTGGCAAACCGCCTTGGCATTGGTCAGTTGAAATGGGAAATCGAAGATTACGCTTTCCGCTACCAACAGCCAGAAACCTACAAGCAAATCGCGAAGCAATTGGCTGAGCGTCGTATTGTCCGTGAACAGTACATCAAAGACTTTGTCGATGACCTCACACAAGAAATGACGGTATGCGGCATCAACGCAGAAGTCAGTGGTCGTCCAAAGCACATCTACAGTATCTGGCGCAAAATGCAGAAGAAGAGTCTGGCGTTTGATGAATTGTTTGACGTACGTGCGGTACGTATCATCGCTGACAAACTTCAAGACTGTTATGCCGCTCTGGGTGTGGTTCACACCAAATACAAACACTTACCAAGCGAGTTCGACGATTACGTAGCAAACCCGAAACCAAACGGTTACCAGTCTATCCATACCGTGATTCTTGGCCCTGAAGGTAAGACTATCGAGATCCAGATTCGTACTAAAGAAATGCACGAAGATTCTGAGCTCGGTGTTGCCGCGCACTGGAAATACAAAGAAGGCGCAAGCAGCCGCAGCGGTTACGATGAGAAGATCACGTGGCTACGTAAGCTACTCGATTGGCAAGAAGAGATGTCCGACTCTGGTGAGATGCTGGATGAGCTACGTAGTCAGGTATTTGATGACCGCGTGTATGCCTTTACCCCACGTGGCGATGTTGTCGACCTACCAATGGGCGCAACCCCGCTCGATTTCGCTTACCACATTCACTCAGAAGTGGGTCACCGTTGTATCGGTGCCAAAGTGGCGGGTCGTATCGTTCCGTTCACTCATAAACTGCAAATGGGCGATCAGGTTGAAATCATCACTCAGAAAGAGCCAAACCCTTCACGTGATTGGTTGAACCCGACGCTGGGCTTTGTGACGTCGAGCCGAGCACGTGCGAAGATCAACGCATGGTTCCGCAAACAAAGTCGTGAGAAGAACTTAGAAGCGGGTCGTGAAATCCTAGAACACGAATTGGCGAAAATTGGCGCGACATTGAAAGACGCAGACCAGTACGCGCTGAAACGCTTTAACGTCAACAGCGCCGATGAGTTGTATGTTGGTATTGGTAGTGGTGACTTGCGCATCAACCAGATCATCAACCACATCAACGCGTTGGTAAACAAACCAACCGCGGAAGAGGAAGACCAGCAAGCGCTAGAAAAACTGCAAGAAGCAGAAAATCGCGCGCCAGCGCAAAGCCGTCCGAAGAAAGATGCGGTTGTGGTAGAAGGTGTCGATAACTTAATGACGCACCTAGCGCGCTGTTGTCAGCCGATCCCAGGTGATGAGATCTCAGGTTACATCACTCAAGGTCGTGGTATTTCGGTGCACCGTAGTGACTGTGAGCAACTAGAAGAACTTCGTCATCACGCACCAGAACGTATCATTGATACCGTTTGGGGTAGCGGCTTTGTCGGTTCTTACATCTTGACGGTTCGTGTTGAAGCGATGGAACGTGGTGGTCTACTGAAAGACATCACAACGCTATTTGCGAACGAGAAAATTAAAGTCACCAGCATGAAGAGCCGTGTCGATTACCGCACGCAAATGTCGATCATGGACTTTGATCTTGAAGTGACCAACCTTGAAGTGTTCTCACGCGTCTCGAAACGTGTTGAGCAGATTAAGGATGTAATGTCGGTGAAGCGCTTAGGCTAAAATTCTCGTCATACTTGAAGCTGATAGCGTTGTTGCCTACGCTCACTCCGGAGTGCCGGCCCAGGCTCATCACATAGGCAGGCTATGTGATGGAGTCCGCTCGCTTGCCGCCTAGCTACAGCTTCAATTATTTAGAGAATTGATCAACATATAACAAAGGTGAGTGGTTTTGGCTACTCACCTTTTTCTTTAGATAGAAAGTTTTAAAGGAACAGAGAATGAGTCATCCAATTGAACAGTTAGAACAAATCATGTCGAAGCTGCGTGACCCAGAAAGCGGTTGCCCTTGGGATTTAAAGCAGACCTTCGACACCATTGTTCCGCACACTATCGAAGAAACCTACGAAGTGGTGGATGCGATTCAAAACCGTGATTGGCCTAACTTGCAAGAAGAGTTGGGTGACTTATTGTTCCAAGTGATTTTCTACAGCCAAATGGCGAAAGAGCAGGGATTGTTTGAGTTTTCTGATGTGGTGGAAACCGTTAACGAGAAGCTGACGCGTCGCCATCCTCATGTTTTTTCAGAAGTAGAGTTCGATTCTGAAGAAGCGATTAACGCAAACTGGGAAGCGGAAAAAGCGAAAGAGAAAGCACAAGTAGGCAAAGCTGAAGAAAGTATTCTAGACTCAATACCAAACTCTCTACCTGCGCTTTCGCGTGCTACAAAGATCCAGAAAAAGTGCGCAAAATTTGGCTTCGATTGGGATTCGCTTGGCCCGGTTGTAGGCAAAGTGCAGGAAGAAATTGAAGAGGTAATGGAAGAAGCGCTTCAAATTAGGCCGGATGAGGAAAAAGTCGAACTTGAATTAGGCGATCTTTTATTTGCTACCGTGAACCTGTCGCGTCACTTAGGGAAAGACCCAGAAGTAGCACTGGCAAAAGCCAACTTAAAGTTCTCGAAACGCTTTAAAGGCGTGGAAACTAAAGTTTCAGCGCACGGTAAGCAGCTCACAGACTTTACTCTAGATGAACTCGATTCCATGTGGGATGAGGTGAAACGGGAAGAGCGAAGCTGAAATTGCATGAATACTCGAATTTGATTTGAAGCAAAAAATAAAAAATTACGGTGTGATAGATTTCACGTTGTGGCGGTTAGGAGCTTCTGGTATATTTACGTCCCGTCCAGAAGCACTCCATTTCCCTCATTCAACCAATTTCAGGTTAAACATGACGACAAATTACATTTTTGTTACTGGCGGGGTTGTATCCTCTCTAGGTAAAGGTATTGCAGCAGCATCTCTTGCCGCTATTCTAGAAGCTCGTGGTCTTAAAGTGACTATGATGAAGCTTGACCCTTACATCAACGTTGATCCAGGCACAATGAGCCCAACTCAACACGGTGAAGTGTTCGTTACGGAAGATGGCGCAGAGACTGACCTTGACCTTGGTCACTACGAGCGTTTCATCCGCACCAAGATGACTAAGCGTAACAACTTCACTGCTGGTCGTGTTTATGCAGACGTACTACGTAAAGAACGTCGCGGTGATTACCTAGGTGCAACCATTCAGGTTATCCCTCACATCACTAATGCTATCAAAGACCGCGTAATCGCAGGTTCTGAAGGCCATGATGTTGCTATCGTTGAAGTCGGTGGTACGGTAGGTGATATCGAATCACTACCATTTATGGAAGCTATCCGTCAGCTTGCTGTAGAACTAGGCCGTGAACGCGCAATGTTCATGCACCTAACGCTAGTTCCTTACCTAGCAGCTGCAGGTGAAGTGAAAACTAAGCCAACTCAGCACTCTGTTAAAGAGCTGCTTTCTATCGGTATCCAACCAGATATTCTAGTTTGTCGCTCTGATCGTATGATCCCAGCGAACGAGCGTAAGAAAATTGCTCTTTTCTGTAACGTACAAGAAAAAGCAGTTATCTCAATGAAGGACGTAGATTCTATCTACAAGATCCCTCAACTTGTTAAGTCTCAAGGTCTAGATGACCTAGTTTGTGCTCGCTTTGGTATCAACGCACCAGAAGCTGACCTGTCTGAATGGGAACAGGTTATCTACGAAGAAGCGAACCCAACTGGTGAAGTAACTATCGGTATGGTCGGTAAATACATCGAACTACCAGATGCTTACAAGTCAGTAAACGAAGCACTTAAACACGCAGGCTTGAAAAACCGTCTAAACGTCACAATTAGATACGTAGACTCTCAAGATGTTGAGACGAAAGGCGTAGAAGTACTTGAAGGTCTAGATGCAATCCTAGTACCTGGCGGCTTCGGTGACCGTGGTATCGAAGGTAAGATTCGCGCAGCACAATACGCTCGTGAAAACAAAGTACCTTACCTAGGTATCTGTCTAGGCATGCAAGTAGCACTGATCGAATACGCGCGTAACGTAGCGGGTATGGAAGGTGCACATTCAACAGAATTTAACAAAGACACTAAGTACCCTGTGGTAGGTTTGATCACTGAATGGGTAGACGGCGAAGGTAAAGTTGAAGAACGTACTGAAACGTCTGACCTAGGTGGTACGATGCGTCTTGGTTCACAGCTATGTCACCTAGAAAAAGGTACGAAAGCTCGTGAACTATACGGCAACGCGACAATTCATGAGCGTCACCGTCACCGTTACGAAGTAAACAACAATCTTCGTCCGCAAATCGAAAAAGCAGGTCTGAAAGTATCTGGCCTATCAGCGGATAAGAAACTAGTGGAAATGATTGAGAACCCAGCTCACCCATGGTTTGTAGCGGCTCAATTCCACCCAGAATTCACCTCGACGCCTCGCGATGGTCACCCACTATTCGCAGGTTTCGTTAAAGCTGCTGGCCAAAACGCTCGCGGCGAATTCGAGAAGTAAAAGGATACGGGCAGCGGCGAAGGTTGTGCTGCTGCCCTTTAAAATTGACATTTATATTTGAAACGAGAGGAAACATTAATGTCTAAGATCGTTAAAGTTCTAGGTCGTGAAATCATCGACTCACGTGGTAACCCAACTGTAGAAGCTGAAGTACACCTAGAAGGCGGTTTCGTAGGTATGGCAGCAGCTCCATCTGGCGCATCTACTGGTTCTCGCGAAGCTCTTGAGCTACGTGACGGTGACAAAGCACGTTTCCTAGGTAAAGGTGTTCTTAAAGCTGTTGAAGCTGTAAACGGCGCAATCGCTGAAGCTCTAGTTGGCAAAGACGCTAAAGACCAAGCTGCAATCGACGCAGTAATGATCGAACTAGACGGCACTGAAAACAAATCTAAGTTCGGTGCGAACGCTATCCTAGCTGTTTCTCTAGCAAACGCTAAAGCTGCTGCAGCAGCTAAAGGCATGCCTTTATACGAGCACATCGCTGAGCTAAACGGCACAGCTGGTCAGTTCTCTATGCCTCTACCAATGATGAACATCATCAACGGTGGTGAGCACGCAGACAACAACGTTGACATCCAAGAGTTCATGATCCAACCAGTTGGCGCTAAGACTCTTAAAGAAGGTCTACGTATCGGTGCAGAAGTATTCCACAACCTAGCTAAAGTTCTTAAGTCTAAAGGCTACAGCACTGCAGTTGGTGACGAAGGTGGTTTCGCTCCAAACCTTAAGTCTAACGCTGAAGCTCTAGAAGTTATCGCAGAAGCTGTTGCAGCTGCTGGTTACGAACTAGGTAAAGACGTTACTCTAGCTATGGACTGTGCAGCATCTGAGTTCTTCGACAAAGAAGCTGGCATCTACAACATGAAAGGCGAAGGTAAAACTTTCACTTCTGAAGAGTTCAACCACTACCTAGCTGAGCTAGCTAACCAATTCCCAATCGTTTCTATCGAAGACGGTCTAGACGAGTCTGATTGGGCTGGCTTCAAGCACCAAACTGAACTACTAGGTGACAAGCTTCAACTAGTAGGTGACGATCTATTCGTTACTAACACTAAGATCCTTGCTGAAGGTATCGAGAAAGGCGTAGCTAACTCTATCCTTATCAAGTTCAACCAAATCGGTTCTCTAACTGAGACTCTAGCTGCAATCAAGATGGCTAAAGACGCAGGTTACACAGCAGTAATCTCTCACCGTTCTGGCGAAACTGAAGATGCAACTATCGCTGATCTAGCGGTAGGTACAGCTGCAGGTCAAATCAAGACTGGTTCTATGAGCCGTTCTGACCGTGTTGCTAAGTACAACCAACTTATCCGTATCGAGGAAGCTCTAGGTGAGCGCGCTCCTTTCAACGGTCTTAAAGAAGTTAAAGGTCAAGCTTAATTCTTAACTGAATTAACAGCTTAACTTAAAGCTTTTGAAAACGCCTCGCACTTGCGGGGCGTTTTTTGTATCTGACATATGAGAACGGGCTTCGCCCTTTAGGAACGCTTCGCTTCGAGAGGTGAGATCGGGCTTCGCCCTTCGGTAACGCTTCGCTTCGAGAGGTGAGATCGGGCTTCGCCCTCCGGTAACGCTTCGCTTAGATAGATGGGGGCTAACTTTGCACTTTGATCTCTTTCGCTCACGTTCCATTTGGCACTCTCTAGAACAACGAAGGAGAGAGTCGGGAATCTCTTTGTTTCATTTTGCTGCTTTTTTCCTGTAAGGAGCGTGTGAGTCTCTTTTTATGCCCTAGAGCCAATCACGCATTTATGCTATATATGTCACCTTATCTAATCCCTTCCGGTACAGAATGTTAGCAACGATATGCGAATCTTTGTTATAGCCCTTACGTTACTGTTTGGCTGGCTTCAATATACCCTCTGGTTTGGCAAAAACGGGGTGTCTGACTACTACACAGTAGAAGATGAAATTGAAGTGCAGCAACAAGTAAACAGCAAGCTGCAAGCTCGTAATAACGAGATGTTCGCTGAGATTGATGACTTACGACAAGGTCTTGATGCAATCGAAGAACGTGCGCGTCATGAACTTGGTTTGGTTAAAGATGGCGAAACCTTCTACCGAATTGTCGATGAGGAAGAGCATTAATATGTTGGAAACGAACACTCCAACCCATATTGCCATTGTGCCAGCAGCTGGTGTTGGCAGCCGCATGAAGGCAGATCGCCCAAAACAATACCTGTTGATTGACGGCAAGGCGGTACTGGAACATACCGTAGAGAAACTGCTTTCTCACCCAAAAATTTCTAAGGTTGTCGTGGCTATTACCGACGGCGACCCATACTACCCTGAACTGTCCATTGCTCAACATCCTGATGTGATTCGTGTGGCTGGTGGCAAAGAAAGGGCAGGCTCTGTGTTATCAGGGCTAAACTATGTAAGTACACATCTGGAAAGCGAGTGGGTATTAGTCCACGACGCGGCAAGACCGTGTGTATTAACATCTGACATTGACCATTTGATTGATGTTTGCTGCGCTCATCCTACGGGTGGCATTCTCGCTTCTCCAGTAAGAGACACGATGAAGCGAGCAAACGTGGCACAAGATATCGTTCATACGGTAGATAGAGAAGCATTGTGGCATGCATTAACTCCACAAATGTTTAAAACTCAGCAGCTTACTCAAGCACTGGCTGACGCATTAGAACAAGGTGCCACCATTACTGATGAAGCTTCGGCTTTGGAATGGTTAGGCGAAAAGCCGGCCTTGGTTCAAGGGAATGCGAACAATATTAAAATTACTCAGCCAGAAGATCTTGCGTTAGCCGAGTTTTATCTCAGCCGTGAGCGCGGCGAATAAAGAAAGGATAAAAAATGATTCGAATTGGTCATGGTTTCGACGTACATAAATTCGGTGGTGAAGGTCCGGTAATTATTGGTGGTGTAGCGATCCCTTACGAACAAGGTTTGATTGCACACTCAGATGGTGATGTAGCGCTGCATGCGTTAACGGATGCCCTGCTTGGCGCGATTGCTGCGGGCGACATTGGTCGTCACTTCCCAGATACGGATGACAAATGGAAAGGCGCAGATAGTCGTGAACTACTGAAAGACGTTTACCGTCGAGTCAAAGAGCAAGGCTACCGTCTTGGTAATGCAGATGTCACTATCATGGCTCAAGCACCGAAGATGGCACCGCACATTGACGCAATGTGTGCTGCCATTGCCGAAGACCTCGAAACCGACATTAGCAACATTAACGTAAAAGCAACGACGACAGAACGTCTTGGTTTTACTGGACGCAAAGAAGGCATTGCAACGGAAGCAGTTGTACTTCTGTTTAAGCAATAATTAGCAATTTGCTCCTCTAAGCTGTGATATCAGCGGAAATACATCATGTCAGACATTTTATCTTCATTGGCTTACCTAACAGGTAAGCCAGTTGCATCTGCAAAAATCAAAGCGCAACCAGAGCACTTTCAGGTTCGCGAAGATTTAGGTTTTGCCTTTACAGGTGAGGGCGAGCACTTAATGGTTCGTATCCGTAAAACAGGTGAGAACACCAGTTTTGTTGCTAACGAACTAGCAAAAGCCTGTGGTGTTAAGTCGAAAGACGTTAGCTGGGCGGGCCTTAAAGACCGTCATGCTGTGACCGAACAATGGCTAAGTGTGCATTTACCAAAAGGTGAAACTCCAGATTTTTCAGCATTTTTGGCGCAACACCCAAGCATCGAAATCCTTGCAACGGATCGTCACAATAAAAAACTGTGTCCTGGGGACCTAGTAGGGAACGAGTTCGTGGTGACTTTGTCTGAAGTGACAGATGTAGCGGATGTTGAGCAACGCCTTGAAAAAGTGAAACAAGTGGGTGTGCCGAACTACTTTGGTAGTCAGCGTTTTGGTAACGATGGCAACAACCTTGAAGAAGCACGTCGATGGGGGCGCGAGAACGTTCGTACCCGTAATCAAAACAAGCGTAGCATGTACCTGTCAGCAGCTCGTTCATGGATCTTCAACCGCATTGTTTCCGCTCGCCTGGAGAATGGTGTGTTTGACAAGTTCATCGATGGTGATGTGGCACAGACAGCTTCTGGTACTCAGTTAGTTGACGCAAGCAACATGGCTGCTCTACAAGCGCAATTTGCTCAAGGCGAAGTGACGATTACTGCTGCACTGGCGGGTGATAACGCGCTACCAACTCAAGCGGATGCGCTAACCTTAGAACAACCGTTCTTAGATGAAGAAGCAGATTTGATGGCACTGATTCGTGGTAACCGCATGCGTCACGACCGCCGCGATATCGCACTCAAGCCACAAGACCTAGCTTGGACGGTCGATGGTAATAACATCACGATGACATTCTCGCTGGATGCGGGTTCATTTGCGACCTCAATCGTGCGTGAGTTGGTCATCGAAGAAAAGGTAGAAAGAGAATATTAATGGAAATGGATTCACACAACGCGAAGCCATTAAGAATACTGCTCAGCAATGATGACGGTGTTCATGCTCAGGGAATTCATGCGCTTGCTGATGAGCTAAGAAGCATTGCTGAAGTGACGATCGTTGCGCCGGATAGAAACCGCTCTGGTGCTTCTAACTCATTGACATTAGAGCAACCACTGCGTGTTACCGAGATAGCGCCGAAGACCTTCTCTGTGCAAGGTACACCTACAGACTGCGTGCACTTTGCGCTGAACGAGTTGATGAAAGATGACCTGCCAGACCTCGTGCTGTCAGGCATCAATCACGGCGCAAACCTAGGTGATGACGTGTTGTACTCCGGTACGGTGGCTGCTGCGATGGAAGGACATTTCCTGGGCGTGCAGGCGATCGCTTTTTCTCTAGTCGGTAAACAACATTTTGAATCGGCTGCTAAAATTGCTCGCCAGTTGGTTGAGCAGCATCTGATTCGCCCAATTCCAACCAACCGTCTATTGAATGTGAACGTCCCTGATCTTCCGTTTGAAGAGCTTGGTGAGATTGAAGTGACTCGCTTAGGTGCGCGTCATCACGCTGAGAATATGATCAAGCAGAAAGATCCGCGTGGACATGATATCTATTGGCTCGGTCCTCCGGGTAAAGAGCAAGATGCTGGCATCGGTACGGACTTTTATGCCATTGAACATGGCTTTGTTTCAATCACGCCACTGCAAGTCGATCTCACTGCTCATGAGTCGCTGCGCGCAATGGACAGTTGGTTAAAGGAAGAGAATTAATGACTAACCCACATGCTGACAGGTTGATAGCGTTTCTTATCTCCAGTGGCATCAGTGATCAACGAGTGTTGGATGCGATTTATCGACTGCCGCGTGAGAGCTTTGTCTCACAAGCAATGATGCACCAAGCGTACGACAACAATGCGTTGCCGATTGGTCAGGGGCAAACCATTTCTCAGCCTTACATCGTTGCAAAAATGACAGAGCTGCTCGATTTGAAATCGGACAGCAATGTTTTAGAGATTGGCACGGGCTCGGGCTACCAAACAGCAGTCCTTGCTCAAATTGTTGATCATGTCTATTCAGTTGAACGCATTAAGTCTCTGCAATGGGATGCTAAGCGTCGTCTGAAACAACTGGATATCTATAACGTCTCTACTAAACACGGAGATGGTTGGCTCGGATGGGAAGCGAAAGGCCCGTTTGATGCGATTATCGTCACTGCGGCAGCGGAAAGTGTTCCCCAAGCACTTTTATCCCAGCTGAGAGAGGGCGGTAAGATGATCATTCCTGTTGGTGAAGAAGAGCAACAACTATTAAAAATTGAACGTCAGGGTGAACAATATCTGTCGACCGTGGTAGAAATGGTAAGATTTGTGCCATTAGTTGCAGGTGATTTAGCTTAAGGGTTAAAGACTAGGTGAAGAAGTTATTACATCGTTTTGGTATTAGCTGTTTGTTGGCTGCGGGACTGGTTGGTTGCGCGGCTCACTCACCTGCACCTGTTTCTAGCTTAAACAAAGATTACTCAGCGGTTGAACGTGGCAGCTATAGAGGGAGTTATTACGAAGTAAAGAAAGGTGATACCCTTTATTTTATTGCCTACGTCACAGATAAGAATGTAAATGATCTTGTTCGTTACAATGAATTGTCTGCGCCTTACACGATTTTTCCGGGGCAGAAGCTAAAACTTTGGGCCCCGAAATATGTCGCACCTAAATATGGTCACAAAGTGGAACCCGTTGTCGCTCCGGTAGTTGCGGCGAAACCTGCTCCAGTGACTAAAACATCAACAGCGTCAAAGTCGTCAAATTCAAGTAAAAGCTCTACTCAACAGCCTAAGCCAACTACGACTCAAGTTGCACACAAACAGCCGCCAAAGAAGGTTGAACAATCCAAACCAAAGGAGTATGTTGGGTCAAAAGGTAACCAAAATGTTAAACCAAAACCACCAGTAACTACGGCGAAAAACGACAAAGTATCTAAGTGGTTATGGCCAACAAAAGGGAGAGTAATCAAGAACTTCTCAGCGGGAGAACAGGGAAATAAAGGCATCGACATCGCAGGACAGCGTGGTCAGCCTATCGTTTCAACCGCAGCCGGCACAGTTGTGTACTCAGGTAACGCGCTACGAGGTTATGGCAACCTAATTATAGTGAAGCATAACGACAATTATTTAAGCGCATACGCACACAATGACAGATTGCTGGTTTCAGAAGGACAAAGTGTTAAGAGCGGACAAAAAATTGCGACCATGGGTAGTTCAGGTTCTAAATCCGTCAAACTTCACTTTGAAATTCGCTACCAAGGTAAGTCAGTGAATCCAAAGCGCTATTTACCGTAAAACTTTGAATAACAACTTGCGACATCATTTAGCGGCATATTGAGTTGTCATGTCTTGCTAACTCGCCAGGGGGAGGCGTTATGAGTATCAGCAACACAGTAACCAAAGTTGAAGAGTTCGACTACGACAATGCACAATCGGAAGGCATTTCAAACGAACCTGCAAAAACATCTACTGGAACCAAATCAGCGGCGCGCGAAGAATTCGACGCGAGCAGCAAGAGCCTAGATGCTACTCAACTTTACTTAGGCGAAATTGGTTTTTCACCTCTACTTACGGCAGAAGAAGAAGTACTTTATGCTCGACGTGCGCTGCGTGGCGATGAAGCTGCTCGCAAACGTATGATCGAAAGTAACTTGCGTCTTGTAGTGAAGATCTCTCGTCGATACAGCAATCGTGGTCTAGCACTTCTTGATCTAATTGAAGAAGGTAATTTAGGTCTGATTCGTGCGGTAGAGAAGTTTGATCCAGAAAGAGGCTTCCGTTTCTCAACTTACGCGACGTGGTGGATTCGCCAAACGATCGAACGTGCGTTGATGAATCAAACTCGTACAATCCGTCTGCCAATTCATGTGGTTAAAGAGCTGAACATTTATCTGCGTACTGCTCGTGAACTTTCTCAGAAGCTCGACCATGAACCAACAGCAGAAGAGATTGCTGCACAGTTAGATATCCCAGTAGAAGACGTAAGCAAAATGCTTCGCCTTAATGAGCGCATTAGCTCTGTCGATACACCGATTGGTGGTGACGGCGAGAAAGCGCTACTGGATATTATTCCTGATGCCAACAACTCGGATCCGGAAGTTTCTACTCAGGACGATGACATCAAATCTTCATTGATCCATTGGTTAGAAGAGCTGAATCCAAAACAGAAAGAAGTGCTAGCGCGTCGTTTTGGTCTGCTTGGCTATGAGCCATCAACACTTGAAGAAGTGGGACGTGAGATTGGTCTAACACGCGAACGTGTTCGTCAGATCCAGGTGGAAGGTTTACGTCGACTACGCGAGATCTTGATCAAACAAGGTCTGAATATGGAAAACCTGTTCAACGTAGAATACGACTAAACAAAGACCGCTGTAGAGGCGAATTCAGAATAAACAAAAGGCTATGGGTGACCATAGCCTTTTTGCGTTTTACAGGATCACTTCAGAAACTAGAGCATCTTCTTCAAGCGGTAAAGTTCTTCCAATGCCTGACGCGGTGTTAGATCATCAGGATCGATGTTCGACAATGCTTGTTCAACATCACTAGGTTCAGGAATTAGGCTGAGTTGATTTGCCACATCGACGGTACTAGGACGAGCTGAATCATTGCCTTGACCTAATTGCTCAAGTTGCGACAGCTTGTTACGCGCATTCTTAATCACTGGTTTTGGAACACCCGCTAAACCAGCAACCGCTAGACCGTAAGATTTGCTTGCCGCGCCTTCTTGAACTGCGTGCATAAAGGCAATGCTGTCTCCGTGTTCTACCGCATCAAGGTGAACGTTGGCTAAGTTTGGCAGTAGGTTTGGTAGCTCAGTCAGTTCGAAGTAGTGGGTTGCGAACAGCGTCATAGCGCCAATTTGAGTTGCAAGCCATTCAGCACTTGCCCATGCCAAAGAAAGACCATCGTAAGTACTGGTTCCGCGACCGATCTCATCCATTAGCACCAAGCTGTTCTTAGTTGCGTTGTGAAGAATGTTGGCTGTTTCAGTCATTTCTACCATGAAGGTTGAGCGACCAGAGGCCAAATCATCAGACGCACCGATACGAGTAAAGATACGATCCAAAGAGCCGATATGAGCCGATTCTGCAGGTACGTATGAACCAATGTGAGCCATCAAAGCAATCAACGCGGTTTGGCGCATATAGGTCGATTTACCACCCATGTTTGGACCAGTGATGATCAGCATTTTACGGTTTGAACTAAGCTCAATCGGGTTGGCAATAAATGGTTCGCTAGTCACTTGTTCAACGACAGGGTGACGGCCGGCTTGAATGCTGATGCCCGCTTCTTTATCCAAAGTTGGGCGGCAGTAATCAAGTGAATCTGCACGCTCGGCTAGGTTTTGTAGTACGTCTAACTGAGAAATCGCTGAAGCAAGGTTTTGCATCTTCTCAAGGTTTGGCATCAACAAATCAAACAGCTCTTCCCACAGTTTTTTCTCTACTGCTAGCGCTTTTGATTTAGAGTTCAGCACCTTGTCTTCGTGCTCTTTCAACTCAGGAATGATGTAGCGTTCTGCGTTTTTCAGCGTTTGGCGACGTACATAGTGTGGTGGAACCAAGTGGCTTTGACCACGACTAACCTGAATGAAGAAACCGTGTACAGCGTTGTAGCCAACTTTTAGGGTGTCGATACCATGACGTTCGCGTTCGTCAGCTTCGAGTTTTTCTAGATACTCGGTTGCACCGTCTGCAAGTTTGCGCCATTCATCAAGCTCAGCATTGTAGCCCTCTGCAATCACGCCACCTTCACGAATAACCACTGGCGGGTTTTCTTTGATTGCACGCTCGAGTAAATCACATACCACATCTAATGGCGCAGCAAACTGAGCCAGCTTTTTAAGGTATGGGTGAGCTAGAGAAGAAGTCACAGCTTCCAACTCTGGCAGTTGCTGCATCGCATGGCGCAGACGAGCCATATCGCGCGGACGTGCCGAGCGAAGTGCCAAACGAGCAAGGATACGTTCAATATCACCTATTTGTTTGAAGATTGGTTGAATGTCGGTGAACAAGCTTTGATCTTTGATTTCACCAATCGCATCAAGACGGTTGTTAAGGGTATCAACACAGCGCATTGGCTGGTGCAACCAACGTTTTAGCATACGGCTGCCCATTGGGGTCGCACAGTGATCGAGCACTTCAGCTAGCGTGTTATCAGTGCCGCCTGATAGGTTTTGCGTCAGCTCTAAGTTGCGACGTGTAGCAGCATCAAGAATGACTGAGTGATCTTGGCGATCAAACGTCAATGAACGAATGTGCGGTAGGGCAGTACGCTGAGTATCTTTTACGTATTGGATCAAACAACCCGCAGCACACAGACCGAGTGAAGCATGCTCAACCCCAAAGCCTACCAAATCGCGCGTACCAAATTGTTGGTTCAATTGCTGTTTAGCGGTATCTAGCTCGAACTCCCAGATTGGGCGACGACGGTTACCGTTGCGGTTCGACATCAAATGTACGGGTTCAAAATCTTCTGGGAAGAGTAACTCACGAGGTGCGGTGCGTTGCAGCTCAGCGGCCATCGCTTCTTCGGTTTCCGACTCGACTAGTTGGAAACGACCCGAAGTTACATCCAATGTCGCGTAACCGAATTTACCGTTGTGATGGTAAATCGATGCAATCAGGTTATCGATACGCTCAGATAGTAGAGCTTCGTCTGTCACCGTACCAGGGGTGACGATACGCACTACTTTACGCTCAACTGGACCTTTGCTTGTCGCTGGATCGCCAATCTGTTCACAGATCGCAACAGACTCACCTAGTTGAACAAGTTTAGCCAGATAACCTTCTACCGCATGGAATGGAACACCAGCCATCGGGATAGGTTCACCTGCCGATGCACCACGTTTGGTCAACGAAATATCAAGCAATTGAGATGCGCGTTTAGCATCGTCGTAGAAGAGTTCGTAGAAGTCGCCCATGCGGTAAAACAGCAAGATTTCTGGGTTCTCAGCCTTTAGCTTGAGATATTGCTGCATCATAGGGGTATGCGTTTGGCTTAAATCTTTGTTTTTTGTGGTGTTTTTTTTCATTTAATTCTATCTTTTCAATAAGTTATGAAAATTATGAAGATCCCATTAAATCCCACTAGATTTCAAAGAATTCCACCTAAGCGCAGCAATTAGTGTAGGTAAAAGTGTAGGTTTTTATTTCCTATACAACGGAATAGAATTGTCAAATCACCTAGCGATATGGGAGCCAGAAATGGCAGAGAGTAAGAATAGCAAACCTCTAACTAATAGAGCAATTGAGACATTAACTACTAAGAAAGGAGTTGTGGCTGACGTTGGCGAAAACCGAGGCTTAAGGATCGCCTGCGGTAAGACAGGAAGGAAAACATTTACTTATCGTTTTCGAAGTCCAGAGAATGAAGGAAAGATTACTCAAATTAAGCTAGGCGTTTTTCCCGAGTTGTCGTTAGAACAAGCTAGGATCAAGCTAAGAGAGTTTAAGGCTATGCGTGATGCAGGTATATGCCCTAAAGCTGAGCTTGATAGAATAGAAGAAGAGCGTAGGAAAAGTGAACAAAAAGGTACAGTAAAGCAAATTCAGGTTAAAGATATCGTTGATCTATACTTGGAGCAATACATTGAAGATAGGGTAAATGCGGTAGGAAAAAGAATTTCTGGAGCTAGAAAACCTAAAGGTCAAAAAGAGGTGCGACGGACACTATATGTTGATGTAGTTAATGCTGTTGGGAATTGTTCTGTCAGCAATTTCAAGAAGAATGATGTTGTTTCTCTGATTCAAGGCATTATAGACCGTGGTGCTCCTGTGCAAGCTGGTTCAGTGATTAGAGAACTATCTAGTGCTTATGACTTTGCTATCAGTATGGATTTTTTACCTGAAGATTTTGTTAACCCTGCGCTCCTTGCATTGAATACATTTAAAATGAGGAAAGTTAAGTTAACTTGTTCAAAGGGAAAAAGGGTACTGGATCACTCTGAGTTGATTAAAGTCCTTCATTGGTTACCTACGTCTGGATTCACCGACAATCAAAAGGGAATTCTAAAGTTAACTTTATGGACTGGTTGTCGAACGGGGGAACTGTGTGGATTAAAATGGAACCAGATCGATTTTGACAAAGGTACAATCTTTCTTGAAGAAACCAAAAATGGTAATTCAAGATATGTACAGTTAGTCTCTCAAGCTCTTGTTTGGTTGAAACAATGGCAACATACGCGATTGCCATCAAAGTCTCCTTTAGTTTTTCCATTGAGAAGTGATTGGAAAAGGCGACATGTTGCTCAAAAGCAACTATCTGAAAATATGTGGCGAATGCGACAAAATAATACAATGCTCTCAATCCCTCAATGGACTGCCCATGATCTTAGGCGCACCGTTCGAACTGAGCTTGCTAGACTTGGTTGCCCTACTTCAGTTGCGGAGGCTGTTCTTGGTCACAGTCCTAAGGGAATTGAGGGAACATATAATTTGCACCGTTATGAGAATGAGTGCCGAGAGTGGCTTCAGCGTTGGGCCAATTTTCTTGATAGCTTAGTGTGTTCGGATGATAACGTGATTGAATTATCACGAGTTAGCTGACCTTTATCATATATATTGGAATAAATAATAAAAAGCGTTACTAAAAAAATAGTAGCGCTTTTCATTTAAGGGTGATTATAATTCTGGTATGTTTGATTATCTGTTTTTTTTATGCGCATCATTTATGAGAGCATTGATAGTTTTTCTTATTTTTGAATCACTCTTTCCGCCCGCTAACTCAACCAACATTTTCCAATGCCTTTCATTTAAAGGAATTGAGAAATCCTGAATTTTTGATTTGTCTAATGATAGCTTGTCACTGATATGTTTAAATTCTTTTTCAAAGTTATCTTTATCTAGTGTTAAAAAAAGTAAGTCGATTACCGTTTTAATTGTTTGATTTTTATCTTCAACTGTTTCTGCTGGGCCTAAAAATTCAATAACATTGTAACGTTTAACTACTCTTTGATAAGTTATATCAATTATGTCATCATTTTTAATTTTAAAGATATTAAGATTTTGTTTTAATGTGTCTACAATTTTTAAATATTCGCTTTTAAGTTTTATTAGCAGATTTATACTAGTTTCACTATTTTCATATCTATCTAATATTGCACTATCAAGTTGTAATGTTAGGCTCTCTACGATGTTGTTATTGCTATTAGGGTGAAGAGGTTCGAAGTTAAATAATAATCTTTTGTATTTTGACGGTTCTAAATCTATTGATATGTCATCAAAAAGTTTCAAGTCTATATGTCCAAATTTATCTCTTTGTGGTCTCTTATCGCTTTTCTCTGTTTTTCTTGGGCGATCTAGTAAGTAGTTACCTATTTCTTTCGTGTCCAATTCTGATTCATTATGACAAAAACTAAAATGATTAATTACATTTAGAATGAATGAAATAAAGTATTGAGAACGCCTTCCGTTTATCCATGATAAATTTTCGTATGAAATTAAAAGGTCATGTTCATTGTCAAGTAAGTTATTGATAAGAGTATTGAGTTTTTTTTCTTTTCGTGAATTAATTTGACCTGACATTAATTCATTAGTATTGATATTTAAATAAATGGCGACTGATTCGAAAAAATCGTGCTTTAGTTTTGCACCTTTGAGTTGTACTAGTTTTGTAACGGTTAAGTTACATTTGGTTTCGCTTATTTTCTTTCGCAAATAGATAATGTGGAATCGGAGAGTTCTCTCGTCACTTTTTGCTATTGTTTTTAGTCTTTCTAATTGCATTTTTATTCACCATTTAATGAACGGTTTATCTGAAATAAATGAGAGAAAAAGATAAAATGAAACATAAAAAAAATGTGTGATTTAGCGCAAATGTAAAGAAAAAAAACGCAAAAAATTAACGTTGTATATCGGTATGGTAAGGGTTGCAGTGAAGGTGCTTATCTAAGTTAAATTTCGACACTTTTAGGTTGAGTTTGCTTTAGTAATTTTGGATAGCTAATTGTACGTAAAGATGAGTTATTGTCGTTTGTTACAACGTTTCGTCAGCGGTCGTGATTATGGTGAATTTGGGGAGCTAGCAATACAATGGTTATGTCCTTAACTTCCGAGTTGATGAGAGGCGTCAATCCTTTTTATGTACTACCTTCACCGAAAGAAACACTATCGGTAATGTTTAATATATATCACTACCTATATCTACCTATCACTACTCATCTATATCTATCTATATCCATATCTACTATATCTCTAAGATAACAACTCATTGAGTATCTACTAAAAAATAACAGAGCTCTCTCCTCTATGAACAAAAGGAGAACTCACATGACAAATCGTAAAAACAAACTACTTAAACAAAAAGAATTCAAAGGAATAAATTTAACGTCTAGAGAAAATGAATTGTTAGAGGATAGAGTAAACAAGATTTATGAAGTACTAGTTCAAGCTACAAACAGCTTTCCTAGAACGTTTGCTTTTAGAGTGGATCTTAGATTTCCTCATGGTTATAAGTTTGGTGAGACATTCCCTTATATGAAGAAATTCTTTGGTTCTTTAGAAAGCCAAATAACAGAAGAATTAAAAAGAAGAAAACGGAGGTTTAGCTCTGTTAGTGAGGAGAGACTTCGATATATATGGTGTAAAGAAATCGATAAATCAGAGAATCCACACTATCATCTGGTGATTTTCCTCAACAAAGATAACTTCCAAAGTTTAGGCGATTTTAAACGTGTGATTAGAGATGAGCGCAAATGTAAGCACTTATACCAAATGTTATTATGTGCTTGGTCGAGAGTATTAGGTATTGAACTTGAAGAGGCTCATAGAGCGGTACACATACCAGAAAATGCAACTTATATAGTTCAGACTTTTGATGGAGAAGTGGTAGCGGGAAATGAAGAATTCACAAAATTGTTTAATCGTTCTATTTATTTAGCTAAAGCACGTACTCAGGCAATAGGGTTGTCTAGGAGTTTTGGCCGAAGTAGTAAATAATTTATCGTATATTATGACGAGTATTCATGCGGCAGTGGATAATGATGTGTTGGGTGTGAAAAAAGAAAGGAGCCTAAGCCCCTTTCTTTTTATCTATCAGTTATTCTTAACCAAAGTTACACATGCTTTCCATGGGAAATTAGCAGGTGCAGGCGTTACTGTATTAACCGTAACGCAGTCTTCGAATGACTGACCTTCAAAGTTCACATCTGTTAGGCGGTATTGGAAACTAATACCATCTTCGCGCTGTTCAACAGATACGATTTCTCCGTATTTAAACTTGCCAGTATATTCGAATGTCATCGGGCGACCTTGATAATCCACAGCACTAGCGCCTACTGGGTATACACTCCCGATAGAGTCTGTCGATACATCTACAGAGATTCCTGCTGTGTATTTAAACACAGGTAGGTCTTTGTTAGGCAGTACGCCGTCACCATCAACATCGATAAAGTAATCGATGTGTGGAATGTCGAACTCAAGACCGTTATCAGCGAAATACTTTTGGGTGTTTTCATAAGCTGCTGTTTTGTATAGTGCAAGATTATAGGTACTCAGCGCTTGTTTCATTTCCTCAAACTGGACCGACTCCGGTTCTAACAACACCTGACCAATTTCATCAATTTGCTCCTCTAACGTGAGTTTGTTATCGGTAGCCATCGTCAAAGTACTGGCAGAGATAACCAGTAGTAACGTACTGGTATCGCCAGAGTTAGATAGGTTGGTGTTGTAGAAGTTAATATGATCTGACCACTGTTCAGGGGCATAGCTGTAAAGTTTCAGCAAGTCAGAAGTCGCTTTGTCTACCGCTTCGTTAAACTCAGTGCCAGCTTGTACTTGTGCCATGACAGATTGCTTCATCGCGGCAGTTGCTACGTTGAAGTTCACTTGTGAGGTTGCATTCATATCGACGAATGCACTCATACTCATCTGTTCGTCAGCATGGTTTGTTAGTTCGTTAAAGTAATAGCCGTGGGCAACGAGCTCAGTATACGGAGTGCTAAATCGCTCTTTCACGCTGTAGTTACCTTCATAATCTTCGATTTGAGTTGTGTAGCTGCGACCAGTTGGCTGGAGGTCTTGATTAAGTTCGTTGATGGTTACAACGGAGCCCGGTTGTAGAGGACCTTTCTGTACAGCGCCACCAAATTGATATTGCTGACCAGAACCACTGTTATGTCCGTCTGATGAGCCTCCACACCCTGTTAAGGCAACAGGTACAACAAGCGCGGTGGCAAGTAAGGTTTTAGATAGGTTCATTCTATTTCTCCATAATGAGTGTAAGAGGGTTATATCGTGTTGAATTCAATGTGAGTGTCAGTCACATCAAATAATTGCTGAACGTCCAAAGACAGTAGCGTTGCATCGGTTTGGAGATCGAAGCGAAAGCTCGACATCGTGGCTTCATGGATGTTGCTTAGTGCGAGAGTGTTTAGTTTGGTATGCGAGTGTGTACGCCAAACGAGATAAGCGTTTCTGTAATGAAGTACAAGGCCGATTGGCTGAACGTTAGTTAGATGTAGATGGTGGTCACCGTCGTTTATCTTTAATGAGATAAGACGTTGCTGAAGCGTCGCCAAACAAACAATTTGGAATACACCAACGTTAATATATAGCGGCTCATCGCTCATCGCAGTGTCAGTAACATGCACTTTGGATGACCAATGACTTTGAATGTCTTTTATGTTTTCAGGTGCAATACCTGAGAGAAAGTTATCCAGTAGAGAAGTAAGGCTGTTAGGCAGTTGATGCTTGGTTGACTCGATTAACCAATAGAGCAGCACTGCTTCATGAGCAGTGGTACTCAATGCAAGCGTTTCGGCTTTTTGGTAACCAAAAGGTTTATCGCGGTCATCTATCATGACATCTGGAAACATGGCACAAATAGCGGACAGATTGCGTTGGATAGTGCGTAAGGAGCGCTCTAAACCAAGCGGTGAAAGCTGAGCTTGGATTTGTTTAGCGGTGATTTTCTTATTGTATGGAATAAGGTTGTAAATCGCCAAGATAAGCTCAAGGTGGTACTGAGTTTGGTTAGGTTGCGTCATGGTAAGCTCAACGAGGTTCGTTCTGTTGGGCATGACGATATCAAAAAGGTGCGACAAAGCTTGTCGTATCAATGTCTTAGGCTAAATTGCTACGACGAACTCTATCGCACTTGCGCCATGATGTGTCGTAATGAAGGGGAAGAAGGTCACTTTCCAACGATAGATAAATGGATCTCATCAAAAACTACTTTTGAAAGGTGACGAGCGAACGTTTTCATCCATATCTGCAAAAGATCTAGAACCTCTGGATGATTGAGATTAGCTGAGCCAGTATCCGGTTGGTAACACCAACCATTTGCTAAATGGAAATAAAGCTCAGGCTCTACTGAGTGCGCGCCTTCAAATGGGTAAGAAAAGCTCGCAAAGAAGACAACTTGCCAAGGCTCTGAACTTGAAGCTCGTTTGAACTGCACTTCAACAGGATGTATCCCTTGACCATTCCGATAATAGTTCAGTTGACGACAATTCAAGACCAGTCGCTTTGCCTCATCGGATAAGTTGTAACGCGTGAACAGCGCTTCTAGTTGCTGATGAAGTTGAGGTACTAACGAAACGTCACCATAAGTTGAGTCGATCATAACCATCCCTTCTCTGCAAAAGAGACACTGCTTTCTCCAACCACTATGTGATCCAGAACCCTGACATCCACCAGCCCTAAAGTATCGATAAGCTTACGTGTAATGCGTTTATCTGCCTGAGAGGGCGATGGATCGCCGGATGGATGGTTGTGCGCCAGAATGACGGCGGCTGCGTTGCTCTCTAAGACGGTTTTGACTACCTCACGTGGATAAATACTGGCTGAGTCAATGGTTCCCTTAAAGAGCGGCTTGAACTCAATGACGCGATGTTGACTATCAAGCAGTAGTAGCGCGAATACTTCGTGCTCTGCGCTGGCTAATTTGAATCGAACATACTCTTTTGTTGCATCCGGATTACAAAGGGCATCGCCGCGGACATAGCGGTTAGCTAGGATTTCTGCGGCATGCTCTAGGATTTCATTTTCTTGGTATTTCTGTTGTTTTTGGTAGTGAAGGTTATCGGTCGACATAGGTCCTCCAAGAGTGAAACGATAGGAACTTCACTAAGAGGACATATATCTGAAAGTAATTGATTTGATGGGAGAGAAAGAGCTCTGAACGTTTTTTCTAACACACCGCGTTATCCCATGGGTAAAAGAAATAGGAGTCAATCCCATGAGATTTTTAAAGCTGAAAGAAGTAATGGAAAAGACCGCACTGAGTCGCTCGGCCATCTATAGAAAAATGAGCGAAAATGCTTTCCCTAAATCAGTCAATTTAGGTGATCGCGCAGTAGCGTGGGTAGAAAGTGAAGTTGACGATTGGATGGAGAGCATTCTATCGACACGTTGAGGTGAGGGAAGTCAGCTACTTTGATTTGAGCTATTTATGAATATATATCATCTAGATGTACAGGCTTCTCTTACAAGAAAAAGAGAAGTTCAACATCATGTTATTTCACAGAAGGGGTTGCCGATGGCAACCCCTTTTTAATGCTCAATGATAAAGGAGTTTTTATGTCTTGGTATCAAACCGTTGGTAAAGCTGTCGCTGGAACAGCAAGTGTTGCTGGAGTGATCACTGCCGCTCCTGTATTTGGTGCAATCGGCACCATCACCGCAGGAGGGATTGTTGTGTCTGCTTTTGTTGGCACATCCGCAGCGTTAATCGATAAAGCGATGCAATCGACACGCACACCACATCCCATGGTGACATCGAATGAATACTCTGACGACCAGTGAGAGGTTAAACCGTTACGTTATTAACCGTCTTTAGTAGAGATGGTTTTTCAATCTTGCACCGTCATTTCAATTTGTAAAGGCTTTCTATCTTACTACCAGTAGGAGGACTCATTATGTCCAAACAATCTTCAGTCCGAACTCAAATCTGTTTCGTCACTCATCGTATTTCAGGCAAAGCGTTTCCAGTATCGGACCGCTTAGCGACATGCCTTGTCAAGACACTCGCGTCTTACATCTCGCTTAAGGGAGAAGTCGCAGAGTCGTTACTCTCTAATAATCGCGTGGTGTTTAACTTTCGTGACAAAAGCTACAGTGTGGAAGGAGGCGGTTTTCACCCTGTTGAAATCTGTTTGCTTCGAAGTGCTGATGGCGACTGGCAATACCAATACGTGACCGATTTTGCTTACATTGGCAATTATTATCCGGAGTTAGAAAAAGCACTGGATTTTGATTTCCATAGCTGCGGAGCGTATTCGTGCGGTATTCCTATGCGAAACCAACAAGAGGCAAATGAACTTTACCAATTGTGGGAGCATAACTTTTTGGCGTATTTGGAAATGGACGCTTACGACGATATCAGCATAACGTCAGCCTAAGTACTGGCTCTTTTTCATCGATTTAACCGTGACACAACGTCACGGTTTTTTATGCCCGGACATCAAGGGATCTTTATTTTGAACACATCTATTGAAGCGTCGAGAACGCAAAAGAAAATCAAACCGATATCGGTCAAGGTGCATTGGTCAGAATCGCGTGAGTTTGATGAAGACACCCACTATGACTTTATGGACTTTGAGCGCAAAGCCTTAGAGGTCGCAAAGACTAATCCGCGAGGTGGTTACGATAAAACAAAAGTCACGGTGCTTTTTGATAATGAAGACAGTTACGAATGCCGCTTAGATTTAGGCTGTGGTGGTAATGACGCTGGATTTGCGTCGCACTGCCTTAATATGCTGGTTTACTATCTACGCCACCAATACGACTTAGATAAACCGTGGTTGCACGACCAGTACCACCTGTCACTCATTGAAGCTATTCAAAACTACGAGTTCGATACGGCGTTTGTAGAAAATGCCAGACAAGGCATTGAACAGGCAGAAATGAATGCTAAAGCCGAAGATGAAGCCAAAACGCAAGCAGAGCAACAAGAATGGGAGCGACAAAGCAGGGAGCATCAAGAGAAGGAGAAAGCGTTTCAAGCATCACTGACCATCCCGCCGTGGGCAAAGGCGGTCATTGTCGCCAACTACACGGATTACGATGCAGAAAATAGTGACCCACGTTCAGGCTATCATGCCACGAAAGCAGTCAGAACCTTGATACTGGCGTGGTCCAGACATACTCGTAACTTGTTTCCTGAACTTCATAAAGCATGCTTGAATCATCCATCCACTGCTTTTCTTAATCATCCAGAGCAAAGCAATGAACACCGTGAAACGCATTGGTCAGGCGATGGCTACTACCTGACGGACATTAAGTATCTTCGCTATGGTTGGTCGGTTCGAAAGCATGTCTTTTATAACGAAGCGCAGAAAGCGAAGTATGTGCCGTTGGGTGAGTTAGTTATACCTGATTAGTCAGCGATTGGGGTGAAGCGCTTAATGCTTCACCTCAAGTCGTATTATTTTTTGTCGAAATATGGCTATGGTCTCTACGTTTTACCCCGTCTATTGCTTGAATTGATTGCCCTTGATATTGAAATTCGAAAAGTCCTTCCCCATATGGTGGGTATCACTTACAGACTAAAAAACATCCATGCAAATCAAACGAGATTTTGATTATTACTACAACCTACATCATGTGGTGACCCACTCTTTGCTTCACTTGCTTTGTAAAGTCTCTGCGACCGAGCGCCATGTTCCAGTGACGACTCGAAATGATATTCTCATTAAGTTCTTAAAGCCTAAGCTAACGGATAAATCGCTTGCCAATGTCAAGAAGGATATCAAACTGATGCTTAGTGTGGCGAGAAGAAAAGGAGGTAACTTAGAAATGAAATTGCATGAACTTAACTCTCAAGCGAATAAAACGAAGCTCGTTGGGGCAGAGAAACTCTACAACTTACTGGTTTATCTCTACGATGCTGAAGGGATTGAATCTCGTTTATTCGATGAGGGGATGGAAGCGGAGGCGGGCATCCTATATATGCTTGATGAGCAAATAGAATACGGCTTTGATGAAAGCCATAAACAAGTTGCACCTCTATCTATGCTTATCCAGCTAGAAAGGGCTCCTGAGCTCATTGACGTGATTAATCAACATGGTTTTTTTGTCGCAGAGATGAAAGAGTGGAATTTAGATACACACCAAGCGCATATCTTGGTACATCCAGTTAAGTAAATCGCAGAAATGCCTTTTGATGAAAAGCATAGAGCTCAGCAGTTTTTAATAAAAGCGCAAGCTAAATACGGTGACCTGTATGATTACTCTCAGGTTGAGTATGTAAACAAAACCACTCACGTTAAGATTGGTTGTTCAAAGCATGGTGCATTCTACTCTTCGCCGAAAAATTTTCTCGCTACGGTGAAGAAAATAGGGTGTCCCTATTGCAGTCGTGAAAAACGGTTTCAATATGAAATGAAGGAAAATACACCAGCAAAAGAAACAAAAGGGTGTGAAACGGATCATTTCAATGTACGTGGTGGTACAAAGAAGTATCCACATTTATTACTAAAAGTGTTTGATTAATAATTATAAATTTTTCATGAAGAGATTTATTCCAAACAATTATGCTACAAGCAAAATGCAGCATGGCCTCGTAGTTTTCTATTTTCTTCTCCCAACGATAGGGCGACTGTTTTAATCACGTATCCTCTTCTGCCCGTGATTGAACATAAGGGATATAACTTAAGTGATCAGGCCAGTGTCAGTTCATTTGTAACCATTCACCTCTGTCCATAAACTGCCCTTTACGCCTTGTTTTGTTCTATTTGTTAGGGTGCGACCCGCTTTTTGAGCTCGCTAAAGAGCGAGCTTATCTTATCATTTAAATAATACTTGCTGGTTTGTTATTTGTTTTAAATATGTTTACCGCTCAAACGTATTCACTCTATATATTTAAATAGATTCTTATGATTTAAATATATGTGATTTACATGTTCATATTTGAAATTACAATGAGATAATTGTCACATTTCAATTTTTTATGAGAATGCTTTCATAAAAAATAGTGGTAATTAATAGTGAGGTTTTATTTAAGATAAGGATTGCGATGATGGGAAAGCAAATGTCATTAATACGCATCTCTGAGCTTAATGAAAGATTCCTAAAACGTAAAAGTAGTGGGAAAAGCAAGCATGCGATACAAGGAGAGCTTGGTCGTTTCTTAGAGGTATTCTCTGATTCAGATAGGAATCGTATTGATATACAGTCTTTTCTTCATTGGTTAAAACCTGCCATTTTACATGATCAATATACGCTTTTAAAACTCAATGGAAATGTAGACTTTTCTGGTTATGTAATGTGGGCTTGGGTTGACGTCGACACCTTAGAAAAATATCTGAACGAAGATCGCTTTGTTATTCATCCAATGAATTGGAATGAGGGTGATAACTTAATTGTTGTTGATTTTTTCATAAAAGATAAATCATGCAAACAAGCGATGATGAGATCAATGTATAGACAGGCTAGAAACTTAGCCGGCCTTTCCCATAAAGATATTAACATCTGTATTAGAGATGATTTTGGCAAGATTGTTAAGGTGAAAGGCGCAAGATATGAAGATGCATAATGTATTTAAAACTCACCGAAAGATAGAAGTCGACAACTGTATCTCATTAGGAGATACCTTGCCGCAGAGTTCTTTTATTGAATTCCCAACATATAAACTCAAAAGCGCGGAGTTGCTTTGGGTTAACAAGTCACTAGTTGAATCGTATGGTCTTAATCCTGATGATCGAAAAGTTAGTGAATGTATCTTAGCGAACTATTCATACGTAGCTAAAGGTTATTGCGATAAAAAGTATATTTTCACTAGTGATAGTAAACCTTTCTTGGCTGACCGATATGGTTCACGTCATGAGGTGTGTAATGGTGGTAGCGCCCGCTGTGGTCTCAATGGGCAATTCCAAATAAAGGGAATTGGTGTTAATCCATTGCTAGCCGACAACATGAAAGAGACACATACGAATGGAAAGCTTTTCACAGATGAAGCGATACTTGAGGCTATTTGGGGTGAGATATGTCATCGATACCTGCCTTTTGGTGCTGTCCGTACATTAGCGATAATCAAGACAAATATTAGCTCTGAATTTATGTATTCAGATAAAAAAGAAATGAAACCATGCGCTCTCGCGATAAGAGAATTTGCAGTGAGACCTGCTCACTTTGAACGCGCTACTTTTTTCTGGCCAAAACGTGAGTTTATGAGCCTTCGAGATAACGACGCAGATAGGGTTCGAGAGTCGGTTAAGTTGCTACATAAGTCTATCGAGAAGAATAGCGTTTACAGCCAATATTCTGCATATGACCTCCTTTCTATAATGGTGAGTCGGATTGCAGAACAGATTGCATATTCAAGGGTTTTAGGCATCCCCCATGGCGCATTAACTAGCTCTAATATCTCAATAGACGGACGGTTTTTAGATTTCGGGACGATGACCGCTGTTCCCGACTTCGGTAATTATGTTTTGTCGGAGGGAGTCGGTGCTGTTTGGGATGATGAACATTTGATAATTCATTGGTTGGATAATTTAACGCAAACAGTGAGCAAGTATTCCTCTAACAATGAAAAGATAGAAAAAAGGTCAATTGGTACTCTTATAGAGAAATTCTTATACGAACTTGATAGGAATGAAAATATTGCACTCTTGAGAGAACTGAATGTAGCGAGTATTAATGAAAACAATATCAAGTTAGCTCGGCAATTGAAGTTAATACTAAAGGGTGAACGGCGTATAGACTTAGGTGATTTTGATGCAGATACATTTAAACATCGGGTTACTCAATTAGCACGCCAATATGGACTGGAAGTGACGAAAGTAAACTTTTTTCTCAGAGATTTTAAGTATTCCACTTTTTCTATCAAGAATGATAAACGAATTTCTGAACAAAATTTTACCAAACAGAGTGTCAGTTCCCTAATCAATAGCTATGTACTCCCGAAGGAGATTTTATGTTAGCGGTTATTGAAGCTGTATTAATCATTACATCGAGCATTTCCCTTATCACTACGATAGGTTTGTTTATCGTTTATAAATTAAAAAAAACAATTGAACCAAAAATTAATTATCCGAAAGTTACGGTATTTGTTCCTTTCTATAATGAATGCCCAAGTTTGCTTATTACTGCCCTTGAGCACCTGGAACGACAAGATTATCCCAAACGACTACAAGTTGTTTTGATCGATGATGGCTCTACCAATGGTGTTGTGAACGATGTAAAGGAGTGGTTGTCGATTTCCCGAATACAACAATATGAATTAATCGAAAAGAAAATTAATGGTGGTAGAAAGGGTTTTGCGTTGGATTATGCCCTTGAACTAGGTATTGCCACTGGCGATGTATATGTGGTGGTAGATAGCGACACATTTATAGAGTCGGAAGGGATAAAAGAACTGAGTATTAAGCTTTGGTCAGATGATAGGTATGCAGCGGTGTGTGGGTATATAACTCCAAGCAACTATCAAGAGAGTTTTATTGGTTTATTGCAACATTATGAACATAGCAGTTTCTATGGAGCTATTAGATCCGCCCAAGATAAGATCGGCCTTGTTCCTGTGCAAGCTGGCGCTTTCGTTGCACATAGGGCATCGGCTGTTCATGATTTAGGTGGCTGGAGCGAATGGTTGGTGGAAGATATAGCTTGGTGTTGGAAGGCTCTTTCAAGGGGTTATAGAAGTGGGTACGCATCAAAAGCAAAGGCGAAAACTCATTGCCCAGTTGACTCCAAGGGCTTATTTAAACAAAGACGTCGGTGGGCAAGAGGCCGAGTCGAAGCATATCTGGAAACGTGGAAGACAAGTAAGTTTGCAGGAGTCTGTGCAACGCCTTGGTTTATGAGCACGGTATTACATTATGTGTTTCCTTCGAGTCTTCTTGTGATTGCTTTTATGATTGCCTTTGGGATCTGGATTCCTCTTGCATTAGGAGTAATTAATTTAGTGCTGTACCTGATGTTAAATGCTAACTATCTGCGTGATAACAAAGGGCTCTATGAGGGTATGTCAAAGAGCAAGTTACTAAAAGCTCCCTTATTTGCAATGTTGTTGGAAACAATCATTTGGCTGCCAAACTTACTCGGATTTTTAGATGAGTTGTTTGGGAGAAAGAAAATATGGTTAACGAGATAGCTCTTTAGCCATATATGAGTGCGGTACTCTTTACCGTATTAGTAATAAGGAAATCGATATGTTTAATCTTACAAATGATGAAATCGTAATGGTAGATGGTGGTGGTGATGGTGCTGGTGTAATTGTTCGTGAAGTTGGTAAATGGGCTATAGGAGGCTTTGCATGGGATGTAGCGACACATCCGGCAGGAAACGGAAGCAGCTTTAACAACGGAACACAGAACATTAGCGGAAATGGCTATATGGGACAAGGTTTGCAGACAGGTGGTGGTATGGCTGGTTCACCGACTGGGGGCAGAGGTTACGGCTATTAAGCTATGATAATTTACGATCATAAGAAGCCTTTGGGCTTCTTATGTTTATTAGAGGTACTTACACGATGAATATTTTTGAAACTAAGTTGCCAAAAATTAATTATATTATAGTGGCAGTAATATTAGCTTCTCTATTAAGTTTTATAAATGGATACATATTAATTAAACTCTTTGTTGATATAAATCAATCAAATGAAACCCCAATAGACTTGATTTCGCCTGTAACTGTTTTTGGTGTTGTAATATTTTCACCAGTAGTGGAAACGCTATTAATGTTTTTGATTATGGAGTTTTTAAATTGGCTTAGGTTATATAATAAGTTTTTTCTCGTTTTGTTATGTACCGTTCTTATGTGTTTGTTACACTCATTAGTGAGTATATATTGGGGGTTCTTTGTTTATCTTGCGTTTGTAGTTTTCTCTGTTGCTTATCAAACATGGAGAAGTAAGTCTATCAAAGATGCATTAATAGTTGTTTTTTGGATTCATTCAGTTTATAACGCGATCATGATTAGCGTTGCGTTAACATAGTGTGTTCATTGTTTATTTAAGGTGGAAATATGAATAGGGATATGATAAAAATCCAAAGTGTTAATAAGGTTTTCTCAGTAAATTGGGCATTGACAAATAAATGCAATTACCAATGTGAATATTGTCACCCCGATCTACATAATGGTTCGATAAGAACACCAAAGCTTGATGACACTATAAATTTTGTAGATAAAGTATTCAAGCACACAAATCTAAAAGGTCAATTACCATATTTTGAGTTTGGAGGCGGAGAGGTTACCTTATTGAAATATTTTAGTAAATTGCTTGAATATATTCATGGTAAAGGTGGAAGAACTTCTGTTATCTCAAATGGTTCTAAACGAGTCGAATGGTGGAAAGAGAATGCAAAATACATGGATGGCGTTAATTTGAGTTATCATGTTAATGATATTAAAAATAGTCTTCATTTCATTAATGTTGCGCGAGTTTTAGAAAAATCACCAAACACTAGACTCAATGTAAATATTATGATGTATCCAGATCGTTTTAACGAATGCCTCTTGTTTGCTAATAAATTAAAAGAGAAAGTACGATGCTCTATTAATTTGCAGCCTCTTTATCATGGATTTGGTAGCGCTAAGATTGAAGGAATGCATAACTATAGTGCGTTTCAAATGGAGGTGATGAATACCTTTAAAGGTAGAGACGATGGTAAAAAATTGCATGAGTCTAGGGCATTGTTGAACGTAGAGCATATAGATGGTTCTAGAAGACAACTATCAACGGATTTTTTAAAGAATAATAGCCTAAATAACTTCCTTGGTTGGGAGTGTTATGTAGGAGTGGAAAGTGTTGTTGTACGTTTTTCCGGAGAGATATTACGTGCATGGTGTTATGACAAAGTAATAGGCTCAATTTATGACGACGATTTTGATTTGCCGAATAACCCAATAGAGTGCGCAACCGAGATCTGTCACTGTGGTGCAGATATATCAACAACCAAAGTAAACAGTAAATTATTAAGGAAGATCGATGTTAAGGTATTGGATTAGGTGTAAAGATGAGGCAGTTTTACCGGGAAGAATACCTAACTATAAAGACCAGGGCTCCAGAGGCTCGAATATTAATCCGTTCTTCGTATAGCCAGAGTGCGATGATATTAGTTTGTATCATCATATTTCTGGCTCTTTTTCTTCTTGGTTTCTTTGGGGAATATACACGTAAAGCTTCATTACAAGGCGTGGTCAATCCCTATGGTGGGATGGTAAATGTTCAATCTGGTTCAACGGGTTACATAGAAGAGCTATTAGCAAAAGAAGGTGAAGTGGTCGTTGCTGGTCAAGCTATTTATAAAGTAAATACAGAAAGACATAATGAAAGTGGAGAACCAATCAAACCACTTCTTAATCAGTCTTACAATGCTCAAACCAAGATCATTAGAGATCGGATCGTACAAGAGCAAAAGCGTGTTGGCATAGAGCTTAATTCTCTAAATGACGATATAGATAATCTGAGTGTTAGTATCCAGAATACTCAACGCATCGTGTCATTATCTAAACAAGAACTTGAACTGAGACAAGCGCTGTTTGCTGATAAAAAAAAGCTGCTTAAACTAGGTCACATTTCTGAAGTTGAATATGCTAACGAAAAACTAAAAGTGAATGAGGTAGCCTCAAGATATGAAAGCAATTTATTGAATTACAATGCTAAAAATAGAGAGTTGGCAGCCTTAAAAAACGCTGTTGAAAGTACAGAGATAAACTCAGCAATTACCATAAAAGACCTTGATCGCCAGCTAGAGGTAGTCGAGCAAGAACGTTCTGAATTTCTCTATCAAACAGACACAAGAGTCGTTGCACCTATTACAGGGGTGGTTGCTTCTGTTCTGGTTAAAGAAGGTCACTCGGTTATTGCAGGTCAAACACTTTTAGTGATCGTGCCAGAAGGCGAAGTTTTCGTAGAGGTTTACGCACCAAGTCGAGATATTGGGTTTATCAATGTTGGTCAGAAAGTAAAACTTAGATTCGAAGCATTTCCTTATCAAAAATTTGGGGTTCAGGGTGGTGTTGTTGAAAGTGTTTCACGGACCGCCGTGTCACCGGATGTCATAACAAATCAAAGGCTGATAAAAGCTGATAAAGTCGAGGGTTTATACCAAGTTCGGATCACTCTAAACAAGCAAACAATTACAGCTTATGGTAGGGAAGAACTCTTAAAATCAGGCATGGCAGTGACAGCTGATGTTGAAGTAGATACACGTAAACTATACGAATGGGTATTAGAACCAATGTATTCAATTAAAGGTAGATTGGAATGAGGGTAGTCAAAGATGTTTACCGTAAATGGGAATTTGGGAAGAAACTCTCTCTCGTTCGACAAACTGAAAAAGCAGAATGCGGTGTTGCTTGTTTGGCTATGATCGCGGATTGGTACGGCTACAAAATTGACTTGCGTGATCTTAGAGCAAAGTTTGGCATTACGCATCACGGTATGTCATTTAAGAGACTTATCGAGTGTGGAGAGTCGTTGAATCTTCATGCTCAAGCAAAAGGAGGTGTAGAGCTTCATCATCTCAAAGAGCTAGCAACTCCATGTATCTTGCATTGGGACTCTAATCATTTTGTTGTTTTGAAGGCAGTAAAGAAAGACCGTGTAATCCTCCATGACCCTGCTCGTGGGGAATGCGTGTTTAGCTTTTCAGAACTGAACAAACATTTTACTGGAGTCGTTCTAGAGTTAACCCCAACCGACGACTTTAAACAAAGGGATGAATCGAAGCGTATTAAGCTATCTAGGTTAATTGGCAAGACTCATGGTCTCAAGCGTGCATTAGGTAAGATATTGGTTTTAGCCATTATTCTTGAGGGATTAGCGTTACTATTACCTATCATGAATCAGGTCGTGATTGATGAAGTCTTGGTCGGTTATGATGAAGATCTTTTGGTTTTGGTTATACTTGGAATATTACTTATAACCGCAGCTCAATTAGTCGTTTCGATTGTAAAGGAGTGGGCAACAGCCCTAATGTCTGTTGATTTCAACATGCAGTGGTTAGCCAATGTATTCCATCATTTATTCAGACTTCCTATTGATTGGTTTGAGAAAAGAGAAATAGGGAACATAGCAGCAAAGTTTGATGCGGTAGGGACAATTCAAGACACTTTAACAACAAGCGTCATACAAGCATTTCTCGACCTTATCCTAGTGCTCGGAACGTTATCTGTCATGATGTTCTATAGCCCTTTGCTTTCATGCATTGCAATATTTGCGGCCCTTTTATATATCACTTTGAGAATGGTTTGGTTCGGAGCATTTAAGAGAGCAGAGGAAAATACTTGGGAGGCAAGTACTAAGGAAAATAGTTATTTTTTGGAAACAATAAACGGTCTCCTAAGTCTCAGGGTGAATGGTGCTCTGAATTGGCGAGAGAATATTTGGCGGAACTTGAATATTGATCGTCGTAATGCCCAATTACATGAAATGAAATTAGGCATGGTGTACAGTATTGTGAGCACTACGATTAATAGTTTAGTTTCTGCGGCAGTATTGTGGTTTGGTGCGCAGCTTGTTATTTCTGGTGGTTTTTCAATAGGCATGTTAGTTGCCTACCTCTCATATCAAGGGCGTTTTTCTGGAAGTGTCGGTTCATTAATAGATAAATTTTTTGAGTATAAGATGCTATCAGTATATAACGAGCGCTTGGCTGACATTGTATTAGCTGAACGAGAGTTTGATTCTATTCCAGTAGATAAAGTGGAAAGCTTTCCGCAGGTCGTGAGACAAGATGCAATTATATTGCAATTCCAGAATGTAAGTTATTCTTATGCTCCAGATATGCCTCTAATCCTAAATAACGCGTCATTTGATATTAAGGGTAATGAGGTCGTTGCTTTGATAGGAGAGTCTGGTTGTGGTAAGTCCACCGTATCAAAGCTGATCTTAAAACTATATCAACCAACAGCGGGGAACATTAGTTGCTTTGGAAATAAAGGTATCAATTCCGTTGAGATTAGAAGTAGAGTAGGTGTAGTCCTTCAAGATGATAGTTTATTTGGGGGCTCTATTATTGACAATATTACGTTGTCGGCTGAAGCCATTGATGAAGAATGGATGTATGAGTGTGCTCAAAGAGCGCAGGTTCATGAAGATATATCGCGTTTGAATATGGGATATCACACTTTACTTGGTGAACAAGGCGGTGGATTGTCAGGAGGTCAAAAGCAAAGAATACTAATCGCTCGAGCGCTGTATAAAAAGCCTAACTTGTTGATCCTAGATGAAGCGACAAGCCATTTAGATATAGATACTGAGAGATTTGTTTGTAGTGAACTTAGGTCGTTAAATATACCAACTTTAATGATCGCCCATCGACCTGATACAATTGCTGCCGCTGATAGAGTATTATTGTTGCAAGATGGATTAATAACCGAGGTGGTCAGGAATTAATAATGAATCAGAAGGTTTCGTGGTTGCTACTATGCCATTTATGGACTTTATAAAGTTAGCCGCACCAATATAAGTAAACATCGCATTGATACTTATAGCAAGTGAGTTAACGTGCGGTGCAGCTTGTCTCACTTTTATCTTCGGTAGATATAGTATTGAGAAATAATACCTTAACTTCAATCAACCGATAATAGTGATCCAGCAGTAGAACAATAAACCCTCATGCTCGTACCCTGCTAATTTGTAACGAAGATTGTCTCTGGTGTTATGCGTGTGTGAAAGCTTTACTTCTCACATAATGTTGTTCGAGGATTTTCGTCACTTTTTCAAGTACACGCTGTTCATCGGCTTGTTGATAGAGTGAATAACGATGGCTAGGGGAATAAGTCATAGCTTGCCCTCTAAGTAACATAGGTAAAGAGGTTCACAGCGATGACATATATTTGAAGTACAAGATTGGATGATAGCTAGGAGGGAGGGGGCGCGATGAGTGAATAAGTGCTTTATCGTGTGTTTATTGATAAGTTTAGAGTGAATAGCCATCATTAAATACTTTTGCTATGTGCTAGCTGCGCGAGAGTTTACAAACGAATATTAGAGTATGACTTTAATTTCGTCATAGCTCCCCTCTCGGACATGCCTAATAAAGCTTTTCTCCCATATTCGATATAAGTCCTCCACTTTGGATGATTGGATACGCTGCCAACCAGCTTCAATAGTGAAATAGAGTTGGTGACTAAAGTCGAAATCAATATGACGTTTTATCTCTGGATACAGATTTCCTACATAAGCGAAATCAGTGATGTAAATGATCGTTACATTTACCTTATTGGTTATGTTTAGACCAACTTCAACTGGATGGGAACCGCCGTTTTCTACGCTATAGCTTTTATCACGAAAGCTGAGAGTCAAGCGCTTGCTGGTGGCTTCCCAACTATCTGAAGCAAGTAACGTTTGACAGTGTTCGCTTAATAGTTGTTGAAACTGCTTGGATACTGGTAATGAAACGGAAGTGAAGTTTAGTGTTGTCATGTGAGCTTCCTAAGAAAGAAATTCATCGTCAAAGTTATTGAAGGAGGGGATATTCTGTTTTGGATTGGTAACATCGGGAGTTAACAGGCGAGGAATTAGAATGTTTACGTTGGAGAGTGTCTTGTGCATAAAAACTCCTAAAAATTAATTGGTTAAGGTATGCACGAAGGTAATATATATCTAAGTTTATTTTGTTTAGATGGGCTAGTCATAAGCGTTGTTTGTGCTAGAGGTTGGTGAAGCTACAAGTGTAGCTTTCTTATTGAGAAACTTTGGGAATCACTAAATTCATTGATGATCAAATAAACGATAGAAAAGGAAGAGCAGAGTGTGGCGTGCTTTACGGATTTTACGGTTAGTTTGTTCGTTAACCAGAGAGTGCTATTAGTCATTCCATTCGATTCATAGTTCGATGTGGTTAGGGTACAATGCCCATCAGTCGAGACCAGTCATTATGACGTATTTATTCATTTACGTATTTGGTAGCAAAAAATGATAACGAAAGAAGCTCAAATTGAACAAGCGCTCATAGATAAGTTGGGCGATCTAAAGTATTCGTACCGGAAAGATATCCGAACAGAGCGAGCTCTCAAGCAGAATTTTCGTGAAAAGTTTGAGACGTTAAACTTTGTCAGCTTAACTGATAATGAATTTGAGCGCTTGTACCAAGACATTATTACGGCTGATGTCTTTGAAGCTGCTCAAACGCTGCGTGAACGTGGCTACTTTCAGCGTGAAGATGGCACGCCACTACATTACACCTTAGTGAACATTAAAGATTGGTGTAAAAATGAGTTTGAAGTCATTAACCAATTGCGCATGAACACGGATGAAAGCAATCACCGTTACGATGTGATTTTATTGATTAATGGCGTTCCTACGGTTCAGATTGAGCTTAAGGCTTACGACATTGTGACGCGTCGAGCTATGGAACAAATTGTTGATTACAAAAGCGATATTGGTAATGGCTACACCAATACGCTGATGTGCTTCATTCAAATGTTTATTGTCAGTAATGAGCACCATACTTATTACTTTGCTAACAACCGTAATGAGCATTTTAGCTTCAATGCTGATGAGCGTTTTTTACCTGTTTATCAACTAGCTAATGAAAATAACCGTAAAATTTCGCACTTACATGACTTTGCCGATGCCTTCTTAGCGAAGTGTACTCTCGGCCAAATGATTAGCCGTTATATGGTACTAGTTCAATCGGAACAAAAGCTTCTGGTTATGCGTCCGTATCAAATTTATGCGGTGGAAGCTATTGTTGACTGTATCCATGAAAGGCGAGGAAATGGCTATATTTGGCATACAACAGGATCAGGCAAGACTCTAACGTCTTTTAAAGCATCAACGCTGCTTAAAGATAATCCTGACATTGAAAAATGCTTGTTCGTCGTAGATAGAAAAGACTTGGATCGCCAAACCCGAGAAGAATTTAATAAGTTTCAAGACGGCTGTGTGGAAGAGAACACCAATACAGAAACGTTAGTTCGTCGTATGTTGTCAGAAGACTATGCTGATAAAGTCATCGTTACAACGATCCAGAAACTCGGCTTAGCGTTAGATGAAAACAGCAATCGCAACCAGAGTAAATTGAAAGAGGGTAAGAAAACTTTCAAAGAGCGATTAGAACCATTACGAGATAAGCGTATTGTTTTTATCTTTGATGAATGTCACCGCTCTCAGTTTGGTGAAAACCATAAAGCGATTAAAGAGTTTTTCCCTGAAGCACAATTGTTTGGCTTTACGGGTACTCCTATATTCGAGAAAAACTCAACGTATATTCAAATTGATGGCAATGTAGGTTCGTTTAAAACCACAGAGAGTATCTTTGAGCAAGAACTACACCACTATACGATTACTCATGCAATTGAAGACAAGAACGTTCTAAGCTTCCATATTGACTTTTTTGGCAAACATTCTGCGAGCGAACAACCAGACGACAATACTAACAGTGATGAAGCTGAAGTAACTGCAACAAGAGCAACACCCCCACCACGAGCTGTTGTTCAAGAGATATTAAAGAAACATGATGCAGTGACGAATCACCGTCGATTCAATGCTATTCTCGCCACCGCTTCTATCAACCATGCGATTGAATACTTCGAAGAGTTTAAGAGTCAGCAAGCACTTAAAACGTTAGAATCTGAAGACTACATTCCGTTAAATATCGCTTGTGTCTTTTCACCTCCAGCACAGCTTAGTGATAAAGACAAAGAAGACTCGGATTCAAATGCACTTGCCCGAAATGTGAAAGACATCCAGCAGTTACAGGAAGATCTACCACAAGAAAAAGCCGATAACGAAGTTGAACCTGAGCGTAAGAAGCAAGCATTAATCGATATTATTAATGGTTATAATCAACAATATTCGACTAATCATACTATTAACGAGTTTGATCTTTATTACCAAGACGTGCAGCAGCGGATTAAAGATCAGCAATACGACAATGCCGATTACCCTCATAAAAACAAGATCGATATAATCATAGTCGTTGATATGCTGTTGACAGGGTTTGATTCCAAGTATCTGAATACTTTGTATGTGGATAAGAACTTAAAGCATCATGGATTGATTCAAGCATTTTCACGTACTAATCGTGTATTGAATGATAGTAAGCCTTGGGGGAATATTTTAGATTTCCGAGGTCAAGAAAAAGAAGTTAATGAAGCGATTAAACTTTTCTCTGGTGAAAAGGAAGAAGGCGCTGAGCAGGTTTGGTTGGTAGATCCTGCGCCTGTTGTCGTTGAAAAATACAAACAAGCAGTTGATAAGCTAGAAGCCTTTATGCAAAAGCAAGGCTTAGCATGTGAACCTTCAGAAGTGACCAATCTTCAAGGTGACGCGCAAAGGGCTTCTTTTATCAATCACTTTAAAGAAGTACAAAAATTTAAGAACCAACTAGAACAGTACACAGAACTAGATGACGAACAGAAAGCTCAGGTTTCAGCGACATTACCAATTGATACCTTACGTGGTTTTAAAGGAGCGTATTTAGAAACAGCCAAAGACCTGAAACGCAAGCTAGATACGAACGAAGGGAAAGGAGACTTACCTGAAGAAGTCGAACAGCTAGAGTTTGAGTTTGTGTTGTTTGCATCCGCTTTAATAGATTACGACTACATCATGGGATTAATTGCTAAGTCGACTCAGGGAGAAAGTAAGCAAAGCATGACTCGTCAACAGCTCATCGATTTAATTTGCTCGCAAGCGAATTTGATGTCTGAGCGTGATGAGCTGATTGCTTATATACATAGTTTACCTTCTGGTGAAGCATTAGATGTGTCACAAATCCACGCTGGTTATCAAGCATTCAAAATGAAAAAGGCGACTAGTGAACTCAATGATATGGCTATAAAGCACGGTTTAACTACAGAGAGTTTGCAGGCGTTTGTTGATGGGGTTATGGGGCGAATGATTTTTGATGGTGAGAAGTTAGGGGATCTGTTGGAACCACTAGATCTTAGCTGGAAAGAACGTACGAAGAAAGAGTTAGCATTAATGGAAGATTTGGTTCCTTATCTACATAAACTTGCCCAAGGGCGTGAGATTTCGGGGTTAGCAGCATATGAGTAAGATCACATATCCCATGTTAGTACCTGAATTGAGATTCCCTGAATTCACAGGGAAGTGGAATAAAAAAGAGTTAGGGCAATTGTCCAAGATTCTTCGAGGGGGCTCTCCGAGACCTATAGATGATTTTTTAACCAAAGATAAAAATGCTTTAAATTGGCTAAAAATAGGTGATGTAGATAAAGATGCCAAATATATATCAATGACTCAAGAAAGAGTTAAAGTTGAAGCTTTGAGTAAGACAAGAGTTGTCAATTCTGGCGACTTGATTATGTCAAATTCTATGAGTTTTGGCAGGCCTTACATTATGAAAATACAGAGTTGTATTCATGATGGATGGATTGCTGTAACAGATGTTAGTCAAAGTATAGATGTTAACTATTTATACTATTTCATTCTTTCAGATGCATCTCAGGGTTATTTCGTAAATTCTGCTGCCGGAGGTGGAATTAAAAACTTGAATGCTGATATTGTCAAAAAAACACCTATTTCTTACGCTGAAGACACCAAAGAGCAAAAAAAAATAGCTGATTGCCTTTCTTCGATGGATGACTTGATTACAAAAAATACTAAAAAATTAGATTCGCTAAAATTACATAAAAAAGGATTGATGCAAAAACTCTTCCCAGAAGAGGGGAAAAGTGTGCCTGAATTGAGGTTTAGTGGTTTTAATGAAGGATGGAAAGAAACAAAAGTGGAAAATGTCTGTTATCTTCAGGCTGGGAAATTTGTTAAAGCTGCGAATATTAAAAGTAAAGAAAGTGATAGGCTTTATCCTTGCTATGGTGGCAATGGACTGCGTGGCTTCACGGAATCTTTTACCCATGATGGGGCTTACTCCCTTATAGGTCGCCAAGGAGCTCTGTGTGGAAATGTTAATTTTGTCACTGGAAGATTCCATGCGACTGAACATGCTGTAGTAGTTGAACCGAAAGAAAACGTAGATAACTCATGGCTCTATTACGAGCTATGTCGTTTAAATTTAAATCGCTTTGCGACAGGACAAGCACAACCAGGTTTATCTGTTGAAAACTTGAACCGAGTCGATACATTTGTTCCGAAACTTAAAAAAGAACAACAAAAAATTTCGGAGTGCTTGTTTACTATCGATGACTTAATTAAGAATCAGTCTAAGAAGGTCGAAGTTCTAAAAGAGCATAAAAAAGGTCTTATGCAGCGTTTGTTTCCATCTAATGAAGGAGCAATCGTATGAGTCTAATTGATGTGGCAAATCAATTAAATGAAATAGATAACCCAATAGTGCTTGTTTATGCTTTTAATGGGACAGGTAAAACTCAGTTATCAGTGGCTTATAAAAATGTAACCAAAGAAAAAAATGAGGGTCAACACGCTGGAGTTTATTATAATGCCTATAGTGAAGATTTATTTCACTGGGATAATGATGAAGATAATGATGGGCTTAATGTTAAACTCTCATTATTACCAAGCAAACTCAATCAGTTTCATAGTTTTCTTTCTGATGACCCTCAAGTTATTGAGAGTAAGTTGGCGTTATATAATGCTCGATTTAAGTTTGAATTTAATTTGTTCGAAGACATTGAAAAAGGCATTGAGTCTATAAGTTTCTATACTTTAGATGATGAAGATAAGAATAACCCTATAAAAATTTCTAGAGGAGAAGAAAGTATTTTTATATGGTGTTTTTATCTGGCGTTACTTGATGTTGATGGCTGGGCTGATGAACAGGATGCTCATCTTTTTATTGATGATCCTGTATCTAGTTTAGATGAGCATAACATATTTATTACGGCAGATACTATTTTTGACCAAATAGAATCTCACTATGAAAAGAAAAAAATAATAATAACCACTCACCATATAGGCTTGTTTTCTATTTTAGCTAATCGTTTGTTTAATGGTGAAAAGAGTGGGCGTTACAAAAACTTGACGACATGTCGAGTATTAAAGCGTTCAGGTGGTGATATAGTGTTGGAGGAAACAAAAAGAAATGTTTTTCTTTATCATTTACACTTACTCCAAGTTCTTAGTGAAGCTATAAATGAGCAACTTTATACCTATCATTTTGCGTTACTTAGGCAGCTTTTGGAGAATATTTCGTCATTTCAGGGAAGTGGTAGTTCGGGGCGAGTTCTCGGAAAGTTAGGATTTGAAGGTGTTGACTCATTAATGGAACTTGTTAATACACACTCACACAAAACACCATATTATTATCAGACTGAAATGATGAATGAGACTGAACAGTCTGATTTTAAAATGATATTCAATAAGTTGATTGAAATGTATCATTTCAAGTTTTAAGCGGGAAAGTTATGACTCAAGAACAATTAAACAAGCTAGGTAAAACTCTGTGGGATATCGCGAACACTTTGCGTGGTGCAATGAATGCTGATGATTTCCGTGACTACATGCTTTCTTTTCTGTTTTTACGTTACTTATCTGATAATTTTGAAGCCGCGGCTAAGAAAGAGTTAGGAAAAGACTACCTTGATTTACCTAAAGATGTTCTCAGGGATTTAAAAATGTCTAACCCACTGGAAGTGTGGTACGACGAAAACCCAGACGACATCTCGTTTTTTGAAACGCAAATGCGCCGTAAATTGCATTACATCATTAAGCCTGAGCATTTATGGTCAAGTATCGCTGAAATGGCGAGGGTTCAAGATGATGAGTTGCTCAAAACGTTAGAAGAAGGATTCAAGTACATTGAAAATGAAAGCTTCAATAGTAGCTTTCAAGGCTTGTTCTCTGAGATCAACTTAAACTCAGAAAAATTAGGTAAAAAACCATCAGACCGTAATGCAAAGCTATGTACTATTATCCAAAAGGTTTCTGAAGGTATTGCTCAGTTCTCGACTGATACTGATATTTTAGGTGATGCTTACGAATACCTAATTGGTGAATTTGCTGCCAACGGTGGTAAGAAAGCAGGGGAGTTTTACACACCGCAACCAATATCAACCATTCTTTCGGAAATTGTCACATTAGACAGCCAAGAACCCAAGATGGGTAAAAAGAAGAATTTGAACCGAGTTTTGGACTTTACTTGTGGTTCTGGTTCTTTGCTATTGAATGTGCGTAAACATATCACTTCTGCTGGTGGTAGCATTGGTAAGATTTACGGACAAGAAAAAAATATTACCACTTATAACTTAGCTCGTATGAACATGTTACTCCATGGAGTAAAAGATACAGAATTTGATATTTTCCATGGGGATACACTGCTAAATGATTGGGAGCTGCTTAATGAAAAGAACCCAGCTAAAAAGCTTAAGTTCGATGCTGTTGTTGCTAACCCACCATTTAGTTATCGATGGGAGTCTGATAGAGCTGAATTTAAAGAAGATTTTCGTTTCAAGAATCACGGTATAGCTCCTAAATCTGCGGCTGATTTTGCTTTTCTATTGCATGGTTTCCACTTTTTAAGTGATGAAGGCACGATGGCTATTATTTTACCTCATGGTGTCTTGTTTAGGGGTGGGGCGGAGCAACGTATACGCAGTAAGCTATTAAAAGATGGACACATTGATACTGTCATCGGTTTGCCTTCTAATCTGTTTTTTTCAACAGGTATCCCTGTTTGTATTCTCGTACTAAAAAAATGTAAGAAGTACGATGATGTTTTGTTTATCAACGCTAGTGACGAAGAGAACTTCGAAAAGGGTAAACGCCAGAATAAGCTTCGTCTAGAAGATATTCAGAAGATAGTTGATACTTATAGGTTTAGAGATCAAAAGGAACGCTATTCTCGCCGGGTATCGATGGAAGAGATCGAGAAGAATGATTTCAATTTAAATATCTCGCGATACGTAAGTACGGCTAAAGCTGAACCTAAAGTGGATTTAGAAGCGGAGTACCAGAAGTTAGTGAACATTGAGAAAGACATCAATGAGGCTTTAGACAAACATAACAGTTTCCTCAAAGAACTAGGTTTGCCTCCATTGCCTAGATAGCAATAATTTTCAATCTATTACGGGCTGTATACACAATAAAGTGATGCAGCCTTTGTTTTTTCTGTCGTTAGTTAAATTTAAACAATCTTCAATTGCTTCATACCAGTTACTGAGAGACTGCCTTTGGCAGCCTCTCCTATATGCCCGCTCCACCAGCACATCATTGGTTTTCTGCGTTCTAGGTAGTCTGTACGATTGTATGCACAGAAGTGGACCCCAGTGGTTGGACACTTCTCACTGCGGACTTGATCGATTGGCAATTTAGGATTCTTTAATATCGATACTTACTAACAGCCATTTCCTCACGAATCTCTAGGACTTTTGGTTAACCTGAGTGCTTTTGCCAGATTTCGGAATCGCCGATAATCCCGAGAAAAAGCAAGTGTAGCTAAAAGTGTAGTTTGTGATTTATTTGAGTTTTAATTATATGATTTGACAGGTTTTACACGCTAATGCATCAGGAGTGTGTTTTTGTTCAGCTTTCACAGGTAAGTACTTTTGTTTATTTCCGTAGCGGCTTAGGATACGTGAATCCCTATTAAGTAAAAAGAGACAAAGGGCATTTTTGGCTATGGAAAGAGCAACAAAATTGAGTGCCGATTTAGGCGCATTATTGGCTAAGCACGGACATGTTTTAACCACGGCAGAATCATGTACAGGCGGTGGTGTTGCAACCGTCATTACTGACATTGCTGGTAGTTCAGCGTGGCTTGATCGCGCGTTCGTCACTTATAGTAACGAGGCTAAAATGGAGATGCTTGGCGTACAGGCTTCAACATTAGATGCGCATGGTGCAGTGAGTGAGCCAGTTGTGATTGAAATGGTGCAGGGCGCAATTAGAAACTCAAATGCCACCATCGGCGTGTCCATCAGCGGTATTGCTGGCCCGGGAGGAGGCAGTGAGGAGAAACCTGTCGGTACAGTCTGTTTTGCTTTTGCTGATAACCAAAGTTGGCAGCAAGTAGAAACCATGCATTTCACTGGTGACCGTGCACAAGTTCGCAAAAAAGCGGTCGAGCATGCACTGACTCAATTGCATCAACATCTGCTCTAGAATTTCTTAAATTGTTTTAGCCCAGCGTTGATAAGGGCTAGAGCAAATCATGGCTATAGGTCAGCCAAATTTTTTTCATACAGGTATGGACACTGTATGAATCAACAGTATAATAACTTTCATTGCTGAGCAGTTCTTCTGCTTAAGAAAAATGAATTACTATTCGTCGCCCAAAGAAGATGAATAAATCGGAGAAAGTAATGGACGAGAACAAACAGAAAGCGCTCGCCGCTGCGCTAGGTCAAATTGAAAAGCAATTCGGTAAAGGCTCTATCATGCGCCTTGGTGATAACCGCGCAATGGACGTAGAAACCATCTCAACGGGTTCTCTTTCTCTTGATATCGCTTTGGGTGCTGGTGGTCTACCAATGGGTCGTATCGTAGAAATCTACGGTCCAGAATCTTCAGGTAAAACAACGCTAACTCTTGAGCTTATTGCTGCTGCACAACGTGAAGGCAAAACTTGTGCGTTTATCGACGCAGAGCATGCTCTAGATCCTGTATACGCGAAGAAACTTGGCGTTGATATCGATGCACTATTGGTTTCTCAGCCAGACACTGGTGAGCAAGCGCTAGAGATCTGTGACGCACTTGCACGTTCTGGTGCTATCGACGTTATGGTTGTCGACTCAGTTGCAGCACTAACACCAAAAGCAGAAATCGAAGGCGAAATGGGCGATAGCCACATGGGTCTTCAAGCACGTATGCTTTCTCAAGCGATGCGTAAGCTAACGGGTAACCTAAAGCAATCTAACTGTATGTGTATTTTCATCAACCAAATTCGTATGAAGATTGGTGTGATGTTCGGTAACCCAGAAACAACGACTGGTGGTAACGCACTTAAGTTCTACGCTTCTGTTCGTCTAGATATCCGTCGTACTGGCGCAATCAAAGAAGGTGACGAAGTAGTAGGTAACGAAACACGCATCAAAGTTGTTAAGAACAAGATTGCTGCACCGTTTAAAGAAGCGAACACGCAAATCATGTACGGCCAAGGTTTCAACCGCGAAGGCGAACTGATTGACCTAGGCGTGAAGCACAAGCTAGTTGAAAAAGCGGGTGCATGGTACAGCTACCAAGGCGACAAGATTGGCCAAGGTAAAGCAAACGCTTGTAACTACCTACGCGAAAACCCAGAAATTGGTAAGACTATCGATACTAAACTGCGTGAAATGCTACTTTCACCAGCACTACCTGAAGCTCCAGAATCAGGTGAAAAATCAGAGCAAGAAGAAGAGTTTTAATCTTCTGATTGAATCATATTGAACAAAGCCCTGCTATGCGGGGCTTTGTTGTATCTGCTGAAATCAAAATCGAAAAAACAAAGGGCAGATTAATATCAGTTAGAGTAGGTAAGCGATCAGAACTAGCGCGTTAGTAAGCTAGAGTGAGCGGTTTTTTACTACGATTGTTATAGAGACTGTACAGCAAAAACAGTTTTAGGATCACCATGTACCAAAAGCGTCAAGCGCCGACCTTATCCAGCAAAGAAGCGGCTATCCAATTATTAAGCCGTCGAGATCATGGGCAATACGAGTTATACCAAAAGTTAGCTCTAAAAGGTTATGAAGAAGCAGACATCGAGGCGGCCATTAATTTTTGTCTCGACCATAATTATTTGGATGATCTGCGTTATGCAAAAAGCCAAGTGCGCCAGCATGTTTACAAAGGTCACGGTGAGCGCCGCATTCGTCAAGAATTGAACCAAAAGCGTGTCGCAGAATCCATCATTGATATGGCGATGGCAGAAGAGCCACAAGACTGGTTTGAACTGGCAAGAATGGCTGCAGAGAAGAAATTCAAAGGAATAAAAGCCAAAGACCAGAAAGAGTACGCTAAACAGGTGCGATTTCTGCAATATCGTGGCTACAGTTTTGACCAAATCAGCTATGCGCTGAGCTTTGAGGACGAAGATTAGCGGTGAATGGTTCACGCTGATTTTTGTTTTGCTTCAAATTTTTTCTTCTACCCCCTCTTTTCCGTAAGAAAACTAGTCGTAGCTGATTGCATGATCTACAATACGGCAAAATTCTAACTCGACTATTTTCAGGAAGAGCTGCATGTACATGAGCACTGATGAGGTTCGTAACGCGTTCCTCAAGTTCTTTGAGAGCAAAGGACACCAAATCGTAGAAAGTTCATCGTTAGTTCCACATAACGACCCAACCCTGCTGTTCACAAACGCGGGTATGAACCAATTTAAAGATTGTTTCTTAGGCTTAGAAAAACGAGCCTACACTCGAGCGACTACGGCTCAACGTTGTGTACGTGCTGGTGGTAAACACAACGACCTGGAAAACGTTGGCTTCACTGCTCGTCACCACACATTCTTTGAAATGCTAGGTAACTTCAGCTTTGGCGATTACTTCAAAGAAGACGCGATTGCTTTCGCTTGGGAATTCCTAACAGTAACCCTTAAGCTGCCAGCAGACCGTCTACTTGTAACCGTTTACGAGACAGACGACGAAGCATTCGATATTTGGAACCAAAAAGTAGGTGTTCCAGCAGACCGCATTATTCGCATCGGCGACAAGAAAGGTGGTAAACCATACGAGTCAGATAACTTCTGGCAAATGGGTGACACAGGTCCTTGTGGTCCATGTACTGAAATCTTCTACGATCACGGTGAGCACATCTGGGGTGGCCGTCCTGGCACACCTGAAGAAGATGGTGACCGTTTCATCGAGATCTGGAACAACGTATTCATGCAGTTCAACCGTCAAGCAGACGGCACTATGGAACCGCTACCAAAACCATCGGTAGATACTGGTATGGGTATCGAGCGTATCTCTGCAATCATGCAGGGCGTTCACTCAAACTACGAAATCGATGTATTCCAAGCTCTTATCAAAGCTGCTGCTGAAGTGATCGGTTACGAAGACCTATCAAACCAATCGCTACGCGTTATTGCTGACCACATCCGTTCATGTTCATTCCTGATCGTTGATGGCGTGATGCCTTCAAACGAAGGTCGTGGTTACGTTCTACGTCGCATCATCCGTCGTGCAGTTCGTCACGGTAACAAGCTGGGCGCACAAGGTGCATTCTTCCACAAACTGGTTGGTGTACTAGCGGAAATCATGGGTACGGCTGGTGAAGAGCTGAAGCGTCAACAAGCTGTGGTTGAAAAAGTACTGCGTATCGAAGAAGAAAACTTCGGTCGTACACTTGAGCGCGGTATGGCGATTCTAAACGAAGCGCTAGATAACCTAGACTGTAAAGTTCTAGACGGCGAAACCGTATTTAAACTTTACGATACCTACGGCTTCCCTGCGGACTTAACTAACGACGTTGCACGTGAGCGTGAGTTCGCAATCGACGAAGAAGGTTTTGAGAAAGCGATGGAAGAGCAGCGTCAACGTGCGCGTGAAGCTGGTAACTTCGGTACTGATTACAACGCAGCAATCAAAGTTGATACGCAAACAGAATTCTGTGGTTATACAGGTACTAAAGGCTCTAGCTCTGTAGCAGCGATGTTCGTTGAAGGTAACGAAGTTGAATCACTATCTGCAGGCGATAAAGCAATCATCGTACTTGGTGAAACTCCATTCTACGCTGAGTCAGGCGGTCAATGTGGTGACGCTGGTGAAATCCGCACTGAGTCTGGTGTATTCCGTGTTGAAGACACTCAGAAGCTAGGCAACGCAATCGCGCACCACGGTGTGATGGCTGAAGGTGTGCTAGCGAAAGGTGACGAAGTAGCAACTATCGTTGACGCCGAGCGTCGCGCAGCTATCTCTCTAAACCACTCAGCAACGCACTTGCTACACGCAGCGCTACGCCAATTGCTTGGTGAGCATGTTACTCAGAAAGGCTCACTAGTGAAGGCTGATGGTCTACGTTTCGACTTCTCACACCTAGAAGCCGTAACTGCAGCTGAATTAAAAGAAGTTGAGCGTCTAGTCAACGCGCAAATTCGTCGTAACCACGTGATTGAAACCAACGTGATGGACATTGAGTCTGCGAAGAAGAAAGGCGCAATGGCACTATTCGGTGAGAAGTACGACGACGAAGTACGCGTGCTGTCTATGGGTGATTTCTCGACCGAACTTTGTGGTGGTATCCACGCTTCAAGCACTGGTGACATCGGTCTATTCAAGATCACATCTGAAGGTGGTATCGCAGCAGGTATCCGCCGTATCGAAGCGGTAACGGGTGAAGGTGCGCTAGACGCAATCGAAGCTCAAGCGGCTAAGTACGAAGAGAAACTGGCTGAATCAGCACAGAAAGCGAAATCTCTAGAGAAAGAAATCCAAAAACTGAAAGACAAGATGGCAGCAGCAGAAAGCGCGAACATCATGGGTAAAGTTCAGGATATCAACGGTACTAAAGTACTGATTGCAGCTCTAGAAGGCGCAGATAACAAGAACCTACGTACTATGGTTGATGACATCAAAAACCAAGTAGGTAGCGGCGTTATCCTTCTTGCAAACGTGAACGATGACAAGATCGGTCTAATTGCAGGTGTAACCAAAGACCTTATCGACAAAGTGAAAGCAGGCGACTTAGTTAAGATGGTTGCTGAGCAAGTTGGCGGTAAAGGTGGTGGTCGTCCAGATATGGCTCAAGCAGGTGGTACCGATGTTGCGGCGCTACCTGCGGCGATTCATACTGTACAGCCTTGGCTAGAAGAACGCCTATAATTATTTAAAACACATCTTACGCTCAATCAATGTTCTTTGATTGGGCGTAATTTTTTTATGATAACCAAGTGGTTTAATTGACCGTATTTTAACCAGGTCATTTACGCTGCTTGGTTTTTGTTGTAACTACCGCTTATATAATTTCAACTAGTGGAATATGAGTGGTCCTAATGAGACTTTGGTCTTGGGAAGGTGAAGACTGGTGAAAAAGCCCCTTATCGTGCAAAAGTTTGGCGGAACCTCGGTGGGTTCAATTGAGAGAATCCACCAGGTAGCTGAACACATCATTAAGGCGAAAAATGATGGTAATCAAGTTGTCGTAGTTGTGTCTGCAATGTCAGGCGAAACAAACCGATTAATGGACCTAGCCAAACAAGTAGATAGCGTTCCTACGGCTCGAGAACTTGATGTTTTGCTCTCTGCTGGTGAGCAAGTGTCGATGGCACTGCTTGCAATGACTCTGAATAAATTGGGTTATGCTGCACGCTCACTTACCGGAGCACAGGCGAACATTGTGACGGACAATCAACACAATGACGCGACGATTAAACACATTGATACTTCTACGGTTATGGATTTGCTTGAGCAAGACCAAATCGTCATCGTAGCAGGTTTCCAAGGTGTGAATGAAAATGGGGATATCACCACATTAGGTCGAGGTGGCTCAGATACGAGCGCAGTGACACTGGCTGGTGCGTTAAGCGCTGATGAGTGTCAAATCTTTACCGACGTTGATGGTATTTATACTTGTGATCCACGTGTAGTAAAAAACGCTCAAAAGATGGCGGTGATTGATTTCCCTTCGATGGAAGCAATGGCCAGTCGTGGAGCGAAAGTGTTGCATCTCCCTTCTGTGCAGTTTGCATGGAAGAATAATGTACCGCTGCGCGTGCTTTCTACATTCGATGTGAATGAAGGCAGTTTGGTAAAAGGAGAAGCAGGCTTAAAAGCCGTCTCTGGTATAGCCATTCAACGTGACCTTGCCATGATTGAAGTCGACAACGAACATTTGTCTAGCATTACAAAGCAATGTCAGATGTTGGGTATCGACATTTGGAATGTGATCGAGGAAACAGATCGAACAGGTATCATGATAAAACAAGATGCATGTGCCAAGTTGGATCTGGTGTTCAGCGATAAAATCCGTAATAGTGAGGCTGTAAGCCTGTTGACCGCTGTGGGGCTTGAAGCCAATGGAATGGTTGACCACGCCTGCGAATTGTTGGCACAGCAAGATATTGCGATCAATTTCTGCTCAACGAATGCACTCACTATGATGCTGGTCTTACCACCTGAGTGTGTGGATGCAGCAGCAAACATTCTTCATGATGCTTACGTCACATCTAGCGAAGCAGTAAACATTCAGCAAAAACATGCCTTTTTGGGCTAATTTTCGGTCACAAGGTAGTTTACGAAAATATAACTTTTGTTGGATAATAGCTTTGTAGCAAGAATATTTAGAGATTACTCAAGGAGCAAAGAATGCTAATTTTGACTCGCCGCGTAGGCGAAACACTGATGATTGGTGATGAAGTGACTGTAACTGTACTAGGTGTTAAAGGTAACCAAGTACGTATCGGCGTTAACGCTCCGAAAGAGGTTTCGGTTCACCGTGAAGAAATCTACATGCGCATTCAAGCTGAAAAGGGCAATGGTAACGTTGCTTCTGGTAACTACTAAGCCGCTCCTGTTTACAGAGCTTAGTTTGAATGAAAAAGGCTAGCCGATGGGCTAGCCTTTTTAGTTTCTAATTAATGTCATTTTTTAAGAGAAGACTCTCTTTTTTTCATCATAATAGGGTGGTAAAGTTTGTTTAATAGTCACTTTGATTAAATCCGCATCGGTTAAGCGATTTTTGCGTTTTTTTTCAAAGAAAGTGTTTGACATATTTTCGGTAAAACGTAATATGTGCCTCCGCAAGACGGTGAGGTGGCCGAGAGGCTGAAGGCGCTCCCCTGCTAAGGGAGTATACGGTTTATCCCGTATCGAGGGTTCGAATCCCTCCTTCACCGCCATTCTTGCAACGTTGATTTATCAACAAAAAGTGCGTCCTTAGCTCAGCTGGATAGAGTACCTGGCTACGAACCAGGCGGTCGGAGGTTCGAATCCTCCAGGACGCGCCATATCTCTTCTGAGATATAACAATGAAAACGGTGAGGTGGCCGAGAGGCTGAAGGCGCTCCCCTGCTAAGGGAGTATACGGTTTATCCCGTATCGAGGGTTCGAATCCCTCCTTCACCGCCATTCATTGACTGGCCCGACGGCCTTTTTTTTGTTTCGTAAGAAATGAATGTGACTTACTTCACAACTTCCTAGCAAGAAGATCTGCGCGTCCTTAGCTCAGCTGGATAGAGTACCTGGCTACGAACCAGGCGGTCGGAGGTTCGAATCCTCCAGGACGCGCCACTATTTAATAATTCGTTTGATAAACGGGTTATACAAAGTAAAATAAGATTATTGCGCGTCCTTAGCTCAGCTGGATAGAGTACCTGGCTACGAACCAGGCGGTCGGAGGTTCGAATCCTCCAGGACGCGCCACTCTTTAGGGTTTCCTTGTGAACTCCTGATATTGGGAATGCCGATATCGAAACTTGCGCGTCCTTAGCTCAGCTGGATAGAGTACCTGGCTACGAACCAGGCGGTCGGAGGTTCGAATCCTCCAGGACGCGCCACTCTTTAGGGCTTCCTCGTGAACTCCTGATATTGGGAATACCGATATCGAAAACTGCGCGTCCTTAGCTCAGCTGGATAGAGTACCTGGCTACGAACCAGGCGGTCGGAGGTTCGAATCCTCCAGGACGCGCCACTCTTTAGGGTTTCCTTGTGAACTCCTGATATTGGGAATACCGATATCGAAACTTGCGCGTCCTTAGCTCAGCTGGATAGAGTACCTGGCTACGAACCAGGCGGTCGGAGGTTCGAATCCTCCAGGACGCGCCACTCTTTAGGGTTTCCTCGTGAACTCCTGATATTGGGAATACCGATATCGAAAACTGCGCGTCCTTAGCTCAGCTGGATAGAGTACCTGGCTACGAACCAGGCGGTCGGAGGTTCGAATCCTCCAGGACGCGCCACTCTTTAGAAAAGCCTCGCTTATGCGAGGCTTTTTTGTATCTGAGAACTGAGAGCTTGCCCCTTTCTTATCGATACTGTCCTCAGCCATTCCAGCGTTTCTGTTTTAAGATTGTGCGACTTCTTGCCATCAACTCATTGCTAAACCTTCAGATCTAACCTAATCGTTTATAACCGCCACAAGAAAGGATTACTCGATGTTAGGGAAGACTCTGATTGGCTGCACTCTTGGGTTGGTATGTGTAGCTCAAACCGCAAATAGCTCGGAAGGCGATGATACTCCTCAACGGGCTCAGACCGTCAGTGATGTTATAGACCGCCCAGGAGTGCTCACGCCGCGAGGACAGTGGTCATTCGACACATCACTTAGCTACACGCAAAACTCTTCAAATAAAGTCTCTGTGGTTGGTTATACCGTGTTACCAACATTGATCGTGGGACGAATTGAGGTCAGTGATGCTGATAGAACTACAGTTACGGTTGGCTTAACCGCTCGCTATGGTTTGACCAACGCTACGGAATTGGAGGTTCGGTTGCCCTACGTTTATCGAAACGACCAGATTGCAACGCGCCCTATTCAGGACGGTTCGAATGCTGGCGTGGTCAATACAACAATCGATGGTGGCGGGATGGGAGATGTTGAGCTTGCGATCCGCCACCAGTTTAATTTTGATAGTGCACCTTATTGGGTCGGTGGTTTAAGAGTCAAATCCGATACTGGGCGTTCGCCTTACGATGTTTCTATAGACGAAGGCAGTAATTCCTTTAGTGATGTGCCGACGGGATCTGGTTTTTGGAGTTTTGAACCCAACATTTCAATGATCTACCCAACAGACCCAGCGGTGCTGTATGCAAGCCTGAGCTACATCTATAACTTGGAAGAGAATGTTACTGTTGGAGATACCAAAGCAGACGTTGATCTTGGTGATACCATTGCGTTAGCGGGAGGGATGGGCTTTGCCGTCAATCCAGACTTGTCTTTTTCGTTAGGGGTAAGCCACAAAACGATTTTGAAAAGTAAAGTGAACGGCAGCTCGGCTGATGACGCGAAGTTACTTCAATTGGATGCACTGACGTTTGGTGTTAATTATGCCTTTAGCCCTAGAGCATCGCTCAACGTAAGTGCGCAAGCTGGATTAACCGAAGATACCCCAGATTTTCAATTAACGATTCGTGTGCCATTTAATCTGTAGTAGATGAATACAGAGGAATTTAAGGGTTGTTGTGATGACAGCCCCTTTTTGTACAAGCGCTTCTTGTGGGCAATTATTGGAGGTGATTCAACAGTGCGTCTTCTAGTTGCTGGTTTGCACGAATTTGTTGCATTACGCCACTCACTTGCGCATCGATGTCGACCAGTGTACTTAAACCAATCACACTGTTATCTGTGGTGTTTTGAATGATATTGATGATGCTAGAATTGATGAATTCTGAGCTAATGATATTTGGTTGATTCGGGTTCGCCACATCTGGTGAGTTTGCGCGGTTATCACTTATAAAGTTGCCTTCGCCAAATTGAATGATGTTGACGATGCCTTGATCGAGGGGGTTACCTAGACCATCTGAGCTATTGCTGCCGCTAATATTGGTAAGGTGGCCATTCTCAATAACTAAATTGGCAATGGTGGTATTTAGGATATCTTGTCCATTGATTGTGGTGGTAATACTTAATCCGATGTTGATGATGTAATCGTCAGTGACTTGAAAGCCACCACGAAGTTCGGACAACGAATTCTGCGGAAGTGGGGTTAACCCCGTTAGATCCACTTCATTCGCTAGAGAAAGTGTCGAAGTCAAAACACCGCATGTCAGAATCCACTTAGATAGCCTCATAACCACACCTCATCTAGTTCTCTCCAGCGACGGGGAGCGTAATGCTAAACACACCGAGAGAATCTCTTTGCACACCGCTTTCTAGGGGAGAGGAATGATAAATAGCAAACTTATCGTCAGTAATAAAACCAGATCGACCAACTTCAGCTTCGTTACGGATTAGAAGCACAATCCCTTGATAGTATTTCTGGAACTCTTCGTATTTCATGATCATGGTGCCCCGAGATGGATCGCCTAAGATTACGGAGTCTGCGTTCATTCCTCTGATCACCACGAAGTGCATGTAACCATCAAAATTGACGAGTGTGATCCCTGGGACCCCTACATTGCGAATCTTTTCTAATCCTACTTGAAAGCCGTCTGAGTTAAGTCCAATGGAATCGAGGTAAACTTTCATGTCTAGTAGTGAAAAGCCTTTCTCTTTGATCTTCTTTTTATCTCCCTTGTCGTACATGCTTTTAAAAATATCTTGTTCTGAAGAAGGGGTTTGATAGTGATAGGTCAATAGAGAGGCCAGTGCTGCTGAACCGCAACTGAAATCATACTGTTGACGAAATACATCACCAAATACGATTTCTTTGTAGCTTTTAACAGGCACAGAAAAATGTCCCCGATGAGGGAGAAACTCCAATGAATTGGCTGAAGCTGACAGAGCCAGCAACAGCCAAGGTAAGTTTTGCCAAACTTTCATATCAATATTTACTTGAGTGTCAGGTTAACGACGGTTGAGTTCTGGATTAGAACGTTGTTACCAGTATTCTGAATCACGCTCGATATCCCTGAACTGTCTGCGAACGCTCCTGGTGAGAGTATGTTGTTTCCGCTCACGGTATTGGTCGCTACGTTATCTGAAGAAATGCCATCTACATCTGATTCTGCATAAACAAGGTCTAGCTCAACATTCTGGCCACCTCGTGCTTCATTCATTGTTTCTAGACTGACACTTTCATCAGATAACGTTATGTTTTCCGCGTGTGCGGAAAAAGCAACTATCATACCCAAGGTACACAGTGCCAAACGCATCGCTTTCTCCTAGCTTCCTTTACTCACCACCAGTAAACACACTGGCATTGGTAGCAACAGACTGTTGAATCAGTGAGTTCGCTCCGGCATTTTGTGCCACAGTTGTAATACCCGCAGCACTATCTAAACCGCCAAGGTTATTCACGTTTTCAACTTTCACTTTTGCGTCTTTCTCTCCTGCATCGTAAGTGACCGATGCTGAGTGAACCTGCCCCATCACTTCCGAGTTTGCTACGACCATATCTGTATCCATGTTGATTTGGTTGAAGCTGTCCGTGTTAGTTGTGCTTGAGTCACTGTTGTCGTTGTAGCTATCGTTTGTGCTGCTATCGCTGTTGTCGTTCGCGTAGCTTCGGTTATCGCTTTGATCACGATTATCACTTTGATCACGATTGTCCGAGTTATTGTCAGCGTAACTACGGTTGTCACTATTGTCGTTGTTGCTGTCATTAACGCTTGAATCACTGTTATCGTTGTTACTACGACGAGTGGTTGTGCTTGAATCACTATTGTCGTTATTACTACGTGTAGTGTTCATGCTGGAATCAGAGTTGTCGTTTGCGTAACTACTGCTGTTGTCGCTGCTATCGCTTTGGTCACGGTTATCTGATTGATCTCGGTAGTCTGCTTGGTCACGGTTATCGCTGTTGTCGTTGTAACTGCCATTCGTACTTGAGTTGGAGTTATCGTTCGCATAGCTACTGCTGTTGTCATTATTGCTTTGGTTGGTGCTCGCGTTGTGGTCACTGTTGTCGTTGTTACTACGCGTGGTGTTCATGCTTGAATCTGAATTGTCATTCGCATTATTGGTACTACTGTTATTGTAGCTACCGTTAGTACTTGCATTGCTACTGTCGCTGTTATCACTGTTGTCGTTGTTACTCCGAGTCGTGTTCATGCTTGAATCAGAACTGTCGTTCGCATTATTCGTACTGTTGTTGTTGTAACTACGATTTGTATTTGCATCAGCACTGCTGGCGTCATTTGTGCTGCTGTTCGTTTGTGTAGTGGTTTGTGTTGCCGTGTTTGCGCTGTTCGTCCATTGCTTATTGTCATCGCCATCATCAATACCGTTAGCAGCGAATACTGAACCACTAAAAAGAATCGCTGACATTGCGATAGCAAGCCCTGTTTTGTTAAGAGTCATGTTGATTACTCCATTTCCTGATATTTCCTAATTAAAAATGACTGCACGTAAACTTCTTGCTGCCTCCTTAACTGCGGAAGCGATAGAATTATATGTAAGGTTTTTTGGGGGCGTTTCTTATGAATGAGAAAACTATCAGTAGCGAGTTAAATGAAGAATAGAAGCTAGTTGGCTTACTGATAAAAGCTAATTTTTATCATCAACTTAGTGAGAATAACTCTCATTATGGTGCTTCAAGTATGAAAATATCTGACTAATAAGGCTGAAAAAGTAGGTTTTTGCTCATCAGATGACTCAGCCTAAAATCTCAGCGGTTAAGTCGATGTTTAGACCCCTGAATTGAAGGTGTCAGTAAGAACAAGCAGTTAAATTAGGTTGGGTGGAAAGGTGTCGACTCTAAATTTAAAAATGCTCAATCCTTTTGGTTATTTTACGTCGTAGGTGTGCCCGTAAAATCAGCCTGAACTGCTATATTTTCTCTATTGGTAATTTTATTGATCATCAATGTGGTGATCAGAAAACACTGGCACATGGAGGTAGGTAGTAAAGGTGTCAGCAAACAGTGGTGGATACTATGGGAACCAAGCATCTTCTCCTTATAGCGGAGAATAATCTTCAAACCAATTTAATAGAGGGGCAATTATCAATCGCACCTGATGTAAAAGTCAGAACGTGTTTACCAGAAGAGGCCGTCTTTCGCAGTCATACCATGAGCATCGATCTTGTGTTTATTGACTATGACTTTATGAGGCGACTTGAATCCAGAGGTTTGCTCCCGGATTTTGATTTATTCGGTTGGCCGCTAATGATTCACAACGTACCAAGCGAGAGCGTTGAAAATGAATTGTTGCGATGGAAGCTACTTAAAGGCATTTTGCTACAAAGTGCTTCTGTGTCCCACATAAGTGAGAGTGTGGAATATATATTTCAAGGAGGATTGTGGTTACCAAGGGTGTATTTAGAAACGTTAATCAACAACTACCGACACTCGAATGTTTCGATGGAATGCCAACATGATTCGCTAACCAGTCGTGAGAGGCAAATTTTAGAGTTGCTGGCTTATGGAATATCAAACCAGCAGATCGCTTCACAGTTGTTTTTGTCAGAGAGTACGGTGAAAAGCCATATCTATAAGTTGTACAAGAAACTGGATGTACATTGCCGTCATGATGCTATCAAGATAGTGCGGATGAACGGGGGGTTAACCGCACAATAAGTACTCAAAAAAGAATGCGTAAATAATCATAAGCTCATTCAAGAGCGGCTAGTTTAACAACCCGAGGGGCAAACCTTTGCTCGTATCACCTTATTCGCATTTTACTTTTGGTGTGATTACTTAAGAAATAAATTGTAAACCAGTTGTTTTGATTTGGTTGAATTGATGTAGGCTTCTGTTTTTATTTTATTTTCCTCCTTAATTTAGATTGATTTTTTGAAATACCAATCGCAGTTTTCATAATCACTTTAATTTAGTGTGGTTATAAGTTAAACATTCTTATGTTCAACGATGATTTTCTCTCGAATTGTGATCTGGGTAGTGAATAAATAATCAATATTAAAGATTAATTAAAAGCTTCCTTAAACAAAATTGACAAAATTTAACCAATCGAGATAATCCATTGGTCGGGATTTGACGCTATTAGAGTCCTGCGCATTGTCAGGATGACAAAGAAAGGAAGCAACATGACGAATATAGGAAGCCTGCTAGTAGATGCGGCCACCCTGATGCTAACAGGGATGGCGGTCGTATTTATTTTCCTCACCATTCTAGTTTATCTCGTTCGGCTTTTGTCGAGATTGGTACCAGAAGAAGTACCTGAGCCGATCGCAGCACCAAAAACACGCACCAACGTTCAATCAACCTCTTCAGCTGTTAGTCCACAAGTAGTGGCGGCGATTTCGGCGGCGATTCATAAACATCGCGCCTCTGTCGCGAAGTAGCCGAAAGATAGGATTAAAAAGGAGTTTAAGAGCATGTCTAAACCACTGGCTATCACTGATGTGGTCCTTCGTGACGCCCATCAATCCCTGTTTGCTACGCGTATGCGTATCGAAGATATGCTGCCTATCGCAGCTGAGTTAGATAAGGTTGGTTACTGGTCTTTAGAGACCTGGGGTGGCGCAACATTTGATGCGTGTATCCGTTTCTTGGGAGAAGACCCTTGGGAGCGCCTACGCGAATTAAAAAAAGCGATGCCAAACACACCAATGCAAATGCTACTACGTGGTCAAAACCTTTTAGGATACCGTCATTATGCTGACGACGTAGTAGAGAAGTTTGTTGAGCGTGCTCATGCCAATGGTATGGACGTGTTCCGCATCTTTGATGCAATGAATGACGTACGTAACTTCCAAAAGGCGGTAAAAGCCACTGTTGATGTTGGTGCTCATGCGCAAGGAACATTGTCTTACACCACGAGCCCAGTGCATAACGCAGACACATGGGTTGACCTTGCTAAACGTCTTGAAGACTTAGGTTGTCACTCTCTTTGTATTAAAGATATGTCTGGTCTGCTTAAACCTTATGAAGCGGAAGAGCTGATCACACGCATCAAAGCATCTTGTGATGTGCCACTAGCGCTTCACTGTCATGCAACGACCGGCCTATCTACTGCGACCGCCGTGAAAGCTGTAGAAGCGGGTATCGATATTCTTGATACTGCGATTTCTTCGATGAGTTGTACATACGGCCATACGCCTACTGAGACCGTGGTTGCGATGCTGCAAGGCACTGAGCGCGATACCAATCTGAAACTCGACCAAATCGAGCCTATCGCGGCTTACTTCCGTGAAGTACGTAAGAAATACGCTAAGTGGGAAGGTCAGCTAAAAGGTGTGGATTCACGCATTCTAATCGCCCAAGTTCCAGGGGGCATGCTGACCAACATGGAAGGTCAGTTAAAAGAGCAAGGTGCCGCGGATCGTATTGATGAGGTACTGGAAGAGATCCCTCGTGTACGTGAAGATCTTGGCTTTATCCCGCTGGTAACACCGACGTCTCAGATCGTTGGTACTCAAGCGGTAATTAACGTGTTGACAGGTGAGCGTTATAAGAGCATCACCAAAGAAACCGCTGGTGTTTTGAAGGGTGAATACGGTGCAGCGCCTGCTCCTGTTAATACAGCACTTCAAGCGAAAGTGTTGGATGGTAGAGAAGCTATTACTTGTCGTCCTGCCGATTTACTTGAAGCAGAAATGGAAAACCTAACGGTTGATTTAATGGAGAAAGCGCAATCTGAAGGCATTAAGCTCGCAAGTGAACGTGTTGATGATGTGCTTACTTACGCACTGTTCCCTCAAGTTGGCCTGAAATTCCTGAAAAATCGTGGTAATCCTGATGCCTTCGAACCAGCCCCAACGCTAGAAGCCGCGAAGCCTGCTGCAGCACAACCTGTATCTGGTGGCGTTGAAACATACAGCGTGCGCGTTGATGGCCAAGTGTATGAAGTCGAAGTGGGGCCGCAAGGTCAATTAACTTCTGTGACGCCAAATGCGACGGCAGCGCCTGCTCAACCTGCTGCGCCAGTTGTTGCTAATAGTGCTGCGGAAGCCGTACCAGCGCCACTTGCGGGCAACATCTTTAAAGTGAATGTTCAACCGGGTGCTGAAGTTGTGGAAGGTGACGTTCTCCTTATCTTAGAAGCGATGAAGATGGAAACTGAAGTTCGTGCAGCACGTGGTGGGGTAGTTCAAGAACTGAACGTGAAAGAAGGTGATGCCGTTACGGTTGGTTCGCCACTGTTGAGTCTAGCGTAAGGGAGTATCATGGACGGATTGATGACCCTATGGTCAGAAACAGGGATCGCTAACTTCGAGTTTGGCCAAATCTGTATGATGCTGGTTGGCTGTGCCTTGCTGTTTTTGGCGATTAAAAAAGGCTTTGAGCCCTTACTGTTATTACCAATTGGCTTTGGTGCCATCTTAGCGAACATTCCAAACGCTGGCTTTACCGATCCGGGCGGTTTGCTGTACTACGTCTACTACATCGGGATTGAATCGGGTGTATTCCCGCTGCTGATCTTTATGGGTGTCGGTGCAATGACAGACTTTGGTGCTTTGATTGCAAACCCGAAGACCTTGTGGCTGGGTGCTGCGGCACAGTTTGGTATTTTTGCGACGTTATTTGGCGCGATCTTGCTGAACTATGTGCCGGGTATGGAGTTCTCTATGGCGGATGCATCGTCTATCGCGATCATCGGTGGTGCAGATGGCCCGACGGCAATCTTCTTAGCGAGTAAACTGTCTCCGGATTTGCTTGGCGCGATTGCGGTTGCAGCATACAGCTACATGGCTTTGGTGCCGATCATTCAGCCGCCAATCATGAAAGCTCTAACAACCAAAGAAGAGCGTCAAATCAAGATGGCTCAGCTTCGTCACGTGGGTAAATGGGAGAAAGTATTGTTCCCACTTGCTGTACTACTAATGACGATTCTGTTCTTACCTTCGGCAACGCCTTTGGTTGGTATGTTCTGTTTGGGTAACTTGATGCGTGAAGCAGGCGTCGTGGATCGCTTATCTAAAACGGCGCAAAACGAGCTGATCAACATCGTGACCATCTTCTTGGGGCTTGGGGTTGGCTCTAAGCTACAAGCCGAACAGTTCTTGAATATAGAAACGCTAGGTATCTTAGGATTAGGTGCAGTAGCTTTCAGTATCGGTACTGGTGCAGGTGTTCTGATGGCGAAGCTCCTGAACAAGTTCTCGAAAGAAGACATCAACCCACTTATCGGTGCGGCAGGGGTTTCTGCGGTACCAATGGCGGCACGTGTTGTGAACAAGGTTGGCCTAGAAGCGAACCCGCAAAACTTCCTACTGATGCACGCAATGGGACCAAACGTAGCCGGCGTACTGGGTTCGGCCGTGGCGGCAGGTATCTTGCTGGCACTCGTAGGGTAGTCAGTAATCCTGAGTAAATTGGTTGATAATCAATGACAGAGAATTATCCACCAATTTACAAATTGGCGATTAACTTCGGCAAACAAAATGGTTTATAGTCAAAGGGATGCTTTTCGCATCCCTTTTTGTTTTCTGTCAGGGAATGGGTTATGGAACACAAACAGATAGCGATTACCGAGTTCGGCAATGCGGAAGTTCTTGCAATTCAAACTGCGTCAACGCCGACGCCTCAAGCAGGGGAAATCCTCGTTAAAGTGGCTTATTCAGGCGTCAATCCTATTGATGCAAAAACACGAGCAGGACTCGGCTGGGCTGCCGCGCAAAACAAAGATAACTTACCTTGGGTTCCCGGTTATGACACCTCTGGCAAAGTCGAGTCATGTGGAGAAGGGACATCGCGCTTTAATGAAGGTGATGAGGTGGCCGGGTTTATTGGCTTCCCAGTTCGAGGTGGTGGCTATAGTCAGTATGTTTGTGTTCCCGAATCGGAGCTGAGTCATGTACCGAATACCGTGACATTAGAAGCAGCAGCGGCGCTACCCTTAGCTGGGCAAACGGCGGCTCAAGCCTTAAGCAAAGCCAATGTGACGGAAGGTGACCGCGTTTTAATTCTTGCTGGTGCGGGTGGTGTTGGTCATATAGCGGTACAAATTGCAGTAGCGACGAAAGCAGAAGTGTTTACCACTTGTAGTGAACGAAATTTAGACTACCTCGCCACACTTGGCGCTCACGCAGTGAACTATCAATTTGCCCAAGTGTCAGAACGTGTTGAAGATGTGGATGTTTTGATTGATCTTGTTGGTGGCGATGCTGCTTTAGATGCCCTCAAATGTCTGACTGATAACGCTCGTGTCATTACGGTGCCTACCATTACCGCAGAGCTGATTTGTGAAAAAGCTAAACTATTGGGTTTTGAAGCCAGCGGTATGTTAGTCGAGCCTGAACGTGAGCAATTAGATACCCTACTTTACATGGTTGGGGTTGGATTGCTGAAAACTGAAATACAACACGTCTATCCGATGAATGAGGTTGTGGAAGCACACAAACAAGTTGAATCCGGACGGACGCGAGGCAAGGTCTTGCTTGATATGACATGTTAGAGGCATTTAATGCTGCCTTTGAAAACTTAGCACTCTGGTTTTCTGACTCCGCATTATGGGTGTTGTTCATGACAGGCTTTCTCAGCGCCACTTTATTACCTGGTGGCTCTGAGGCTGGATTGATTGCCACCTTATCGTTAAACCAATACTCAGTTTCTTCCATCATTATTGTTGCCACCATTGGTAATACCCTTGGCGGTCTTACTAACTATTGGCTTGGGTTGTGGATTCCAAATAAAACCCAAGATGAGAAGCACGCTCATACCGCATTGAAGTGGTTATCTAAATATGGGTATTGGGGATTGTTTTTTAGCTGGTTACCAGTGATTGGTGACCCGCTATGTTTAGCGGCAGGATGGTTAAGGATGAAATTTCTGCCGTGTTTGGTTCTTATATTTTTAGGCAAAGCCGCAAGGTATAGCTTGTTGGCCGCCATCTATCACGGTTTATTTTAAGGAAAGCGCATGAGAATGTTTTGGGTAAGCGCGTGCTCACTATTAGTGATCACGGGCTGTGCATCAAACTCCCCTGTATCATCACTGCCTGATGGAGTTACTTTCGTCGAGTCATCGAAAGCGGAAGAAGGCAAAGTGAAAATCCCATACCAGAAATATCAACTCGATAACGGCCTTACGGTGATTCTGGCACCAGAAGACTCAGATCCATTGGTTCACGTTGATGTGACTTACCACGTAGGTTCAGCGCGTGAAGAAATTGGTAAGTCAGGTTTTGCTCATTTCTTTGAGCACATGATGTTCCAAGGCTCTGAGAATGTGGGGGATCAAGAGCACTTCAAAATTATTACGGAAGCGGGTGGTACACTAAACGGCACCACTAACCGTGACCGCACTAACTACTTCGAAACCGTACCAGCTAACCAGCTAGAGAAAATGCTGTGGTTAGAGTCGGATCGTATGGGCTTCCTGTTGGATGCGGTATCGCAGCGTAAGTTTGAGATCCAACGTTCTACTGTGAAGAACGAACGTGCCCAACGTTACGATAACCGTCCGTATGGTTTGATGTGGGAACGTATGGCTGAAGCGCTGTACCCTGAAGGTCACCCATATTCATGGCAGACGATCGGTTATGTTGAAGATCTTGATCGCGTTGATGTGAACGATCTGAAAGCTTTCTTCCTACGTTGGTATGGTCCAAACAACGCGGTATTGACCATTGGTGGCGATATCGATGTTGAACAGACGCTGGCGTGGGTGAATAAATACTTCGGCTCTATCCCTCGTGGTCCTGAAGTGGAAAATGCACCTAAGCAGCCTGCGAAACTAGCAGAAAGCAAATTCATCACCTTAGAAGACCGTATTCAGCAACCTATGGTCATGGTGGCATGGCCGACAACCTACAACGGTGAAGCAAATCAAGCGTCGCTAGATACGCTATCAAGTGTACTAGGTAGTGGCACTAACAGTGTGCTTTATCAAGACTTAGTTAAAACCCAGAAAGCAGTCGATGCAGGATCGTTCCATTATTGTGCTGAGCTATCGTGTAACTTCTATGTCTACGCGATGGGAGACTCTGGCGACAAAGGCGATCTTACTAAGTTGTATGATGAGTTGATGGCATCGCTGGATAAGTTTGCCAAAGACGGCGTAACCAAAGATCGCCTTGAACAATTGAAAGGCAAAACGGAAGCTGATGCGATTTTTGCTCTAGAAAGTGTGAAAGGTAAGGTAACGCAACTGGCGTCGAATCAAACATTCTTTGGTAAACCGGATCTGATTGAAGAGCAACTTGAACAGCTTCGTGCGGTGACGCCTGAATCCGTAGAGAAAGCATACAGTGATTTCATTCAAGGTAAGAACAAGGTAACGCTGAGCGTTGTGCCACGTGGTAAGATCGAACTTGCGGTAAAACCTGCGACGTTTGTGACACCAAAGCGTACTTTGCCAGAGTACGAAAAGATTACCGATGACCAATTGGCGTACCGTCGAGCGACGGATAACTTCGATCGCTCTGTGCAGCCGCCTGTTGGTGCCCCAGTAGAAGCAATCATGCCGAAGTTGTACGACATACACTTCAAGAATGGCTCTGAGTTACTGGGGACCATGAGCAGCGAGACACCAACCGTGACCATGCAGTTTAGCTTGCCAGCAGGGACACGATTCGTTGAGAAAGGTAAAGAGGGTCTTGCTCAGTTGACCGCGGCGATGCTGCAAGAAGGCACGACAAAACATTCAGCTGAAGAAATTCAAGCAGAGCTGGACAAGTTAGGCAGTGTGATTGCTGTTGATGCGACGGGATACACCACAGATATCAGCGTTTCTTCTCTGGAGAAAAACCTAGCGCCAACGCTAAAGATCGTCGAAGAAATGTTGCTATCGCCAGCATTTAAGCAAGAAGACTTCGACCGCGTAAAAGCTCAAGCTCTAGAAGGTTTGGTGTATGAACATCAAAAACCAAGCTGGATGGCATCGCAGGCAAGTCGCCAAGTGCTGTATGGCGATTCTATCTTTGCGCGCCCGAAAGATGGCACCAAAGCAGGATTGAAGGCTCTGACGCTGGATGATGTACGTGACTTCTATTCGAAGCACTACACGCCACAAAGTGCCCAGATCATTGCGGTTGGTGACATCAATAAAGCGGATGTAGAGAAGCAGTTGTCTTTCTGGGCGAACTGGGAAGACGAAGCAGCACCATTGTATGCGCCACAAGCTATCGCGCCATTGGGTTCGCAAAAAGTACATTTGGTTGATAAGCCAGGCGCACCACAGAGTGTCGTCATGATGGTTCGTCAAGGTATGCCTTACGATGCTACGGGTGATTTCTACTTGGGGCAGCTGGCAAACTTTAACTTAGCGGGTAACTTTAATAGCCGTATCAACCAAAACCTTCGCGAAGACAAAGGCTACACTTATGGTGCCTATGGTTATTTCTCCGGCAACGTAGAAACAGGTTCTGTTGTCTTTACAGCGCAAGTGCGTGCAGATTCGACGGTTGCGTCTATCATCGAGATGGAGAATGAGTTGAACGAGTTCTCACAATCAGGCATGACTGACGATGAATTGAAATTTATGCGCCAAGCGGTCGGTCAAAAAGATGCACTGAAATACGAGACGCCAACACAGAAAGGCAAACTCATCAGTGATATTTTGAAATACAACCTAGATAAAGATTACTTACAGCAACGCAACGCTATTGTTGAGACTGTCGATAAGCAGACGCTCAACGCTCTAGCTGAAAAATGGTTCGACCCGAATGACTATCAGATAGTCGTTGTCGGGGATGCGAAATCCCTTCGCCCTCAACTAGAAAAGTTAGGGAAAGACGTGGAAGAGCTTGAAATCATTCGATAGAGTACACATTTAATAGCGGAGAGGAGACTCTCCGCTATTCGTTTCTAACTAGATAAATGACTTTTTGATGGGTTATTTATCTAGATGGATTATATATCAATAACTTAGCTTTCACTTGCCACGCTTGGCGAGTGTCCTGCTCCCAATATAAGCGAACCTCATTTTGACTGATTTTGCTGCGCGACTAAAACAAGTTGCATCAAACCCAGAAGTATTTAAGCAGTTTGGACGCGGTGTTGAGCGAGAAACTTTGCGCTATCGTCAGGATGGACACCTAGCTACAACACCTCATCCAGAGGGTTTGGGCTCAGCGTTCACAAACAAATGGATCACGACCGACTTTTCTGAGTCCCTACTGGAATTTATTACGCCAGTATCACACGAGATCCCTGAATTAATGGGGCAGTTGAAAGACATTCATCACTTCACTCAAACCAAAATGGGTGAAGAGAAAATGTGGCCACTTTCAATGCCATGTTACGTGGGTAGCGAGGATGATATTCAGCTCGCTCAGTATGGCTCATCAAACTCAGCAAAAATGAAAACGCTTTACCGTGAAGGCCTAAAACGCCGTTACGGTAGCTTGATGCAAATTATCTCGGGCGTGCATTTTAATTTCTCTTTCCCTGAGTCATTTTGGGACGCCTTGCATGGTGAGCAAGATGAAGAAGCACGCCAAGACACGAAATCAGACGCGTACTTTGCGCTGATTCGTAACTACTACCGCTTTGGCTGGATGATCCCGTACTTCTTTGGTGCGTCACCGGCACTGTGTGGCTCGTTCATTCAAGGTCGTGAAACCGATCTACCATTTGAAAAAATTGGCGGGACTTTATTCCTACCAAAAGCGACCTCTCTGCGTCTAAGTGATCTCGGTTACACCAACAGCGCTCAAAGCGTGCTTAAGATTGGCTTTAATTCTATCGACCAGTATCTTGATGGTTTAAGTGACGCGATTCGACGTCCATCTGAAGAGTTTGCAGAGATTGGCGTGAAAGTGGATGGTGAGTACCGTCAGCTGAACTCAAACATTCTGCAAATTGAGAATGAACTCTACGCCCCAATTCGTCCGAAGCGCGTAACGAAGAGCGGTGAAAAACCTTCTGAAGCCTTGCAACGTGGCGGTGTGGAATACATTGAAGTTCGCTCGTTAGACGTGAACCCATTCAGTGCCGTTGGCGTGAGTGAAGAGCAAGTTCGCTTCCTTGATTTATTCCTAACGTGGGCAGCGCTTTCTGACTCAGACCCAATGGACAACTGTGAGCTTGAATGCTGGCGTGACAACTGGAACAAGGTGATTGTCTCTGGTCGTGAGAAAGGCTTGATGCTGCAAATCGGTTGCCAAGGCGAGCGTTTATCTCTGCAAGATTGGGCACACAGAGTGTTCGCTGATCTTCGCCAGATTGCGGTTGAAATGGATAGTGCGGCTGGTGGTAATGCGTACCAAGCGGTTTGCGACAAACTAGAATCTTGGATTGATGAACCAGAGCTGACTATTTCTGGCCAACTGCTTGAACTGACAAAAGAGCACGGCGGTTTAGGTAAAGTGGGTTGTGCGCTTGGCATGAAGTTCCGTGAAGAAAACCTAGCACACAGCTATGAGCAATATTCAGCTGACGCAATGGAAACGGAAGTTGCGACATCGCTAGAGAAGCAAAAACAAGCAGAGCAAAGTGATACGTTATCCTTCGATGATTTCTTAGAAGATTACTTTGCTTATCTAAAACAATAATCAGTAGTAAGGACAGGGATTGGACATTAAGCCGTTAGTCGTGTCTGTGCTTGGGAGTGTGATGTTAGCCGGTTGTGCGACTGCGCCCCCAAAGCAACAAGACAACCTATGTGAAATATTCCGAGAAAAATCTGGTTGGTATGAAGATGCCAAAGATATGGAAGAAGAGTGGGGCACGCCAATCAACGTGGCCATGGCGATCATTAAGCAAGAAAGTAGCTTTCGCCACGACGCTCGACCACCAAAAGATTACATTCTTGGCTTTATTCCATGGGGGCGTGTAAGCAGCGCATACGGCTATGCTCAGGCTCAAGATCCTGCTTGGGATGATTTCCAAGATGCAACGGGACAAGGCGGTTCACGTACTAACTTTGACGACTCCATGATGTTTGTCGGTTGGTATACCCATGAAACTCGTCGCCAATTGGGCATCTCGTTGTGGGATCCTTACAACCAGTACCTTGCCTATCACGAGGGGCGTGGCGGTTACAAACGTGGAACTTATAACAGCAAACCAAGCTTGATTAAGGTTGCAAGACGCGTAGAGCAAACCGCAAAGACATATGGCTGGCAGCTGAAACAATGTCGTCAGGAATTAGAAGACAACAGCGGCTGGTTCTTTTAGCTCATCTAATTGACTTTTAGGTGAGGGAATGAACAAAAAATAACGACCAATACTTGAGAGTGTTGGTGATTACAATTAGGAGAGATGTAATGCCTTTATTAGACAGCTTTACCGTAGACCACACGCGTATGAATGCACCAGCGGTTCGTGTGGCTAAAACGATGCAAACTCCAAAAGGAGACACCATCACGGTATTCGACCTACGTTTCACTGCTCCAAACAAAGACATCCTTTCTGAGAAAGGAATTCATACATTAGAGCATTTGTACGCAGGCTTTATGCGTAATCACCTAAATGGTGATAGCGTTGAGATCATTGATATCTCACCAATGGGGTGCCGTACTGGTTTCTACATGAGCTTGATTGGTACGCCTTCAGAGCAGCAAGTGGCTGACGCTTGGATTGCCGCGATGGAAGACGTACTAAAAGTAGAAAACCAAAACAAGATCCCTGAGTTGAACGAATACCAATGTGGTACAGCAGCGATGCACTCTCTGGATGAAGCGAAGCAAATCGCGAAGAACATTCTAGAAGTGGGTGTGGCGGTGAATAAGAATGATGAATTGGCACTGCCAGAGTCAATGCTGAGAGAGCTACGCATCGACTAACTTAGCTTTTAGTTTCGACAACTGAAAACAAAAGAGCCTGACAATGTCAGGCTCTTTTTTGTTGATTGGAATATTGGAAGTGGTGTACTTAACTGCTCTTTTTCAGCTTTGGGTACACCTTCACCAGCTTGATTCGGTTCTCTTCAATATCGACAATTTCCATTGGATGCCCAGCGACTTGGACGCTTAAGTGGCTCTCTGGAATATCTTCTAAATGCTCCAGAATCAGACCATTCAAAGTTCGTGGGCCGTCGGTTGGTAGTTTCCACTTCAAGCCTTTGTTGATATCACGAATGTTGGCGCTGCCTTCAATCAAGAAGCTGCCATCACCTTGCGGAGTAATTTCTTCCGATAAACTTGGTGCGATAGAAGTGGTAAATTCGCCAACGATCTCTTCCAAGATATCTTCCAACGTCACTAGGCCGTTAATGTCGCCATACTCATCGACAATTAAGCCGATACGCTGTTTGTTGCGTTGAAACTTCAACATTTGCACGTTCAGAGGTGTGCCCTCTGGTATGTAATACACCTCATCGGCAGCACGCAGTAGCGTTTCTTTGTTGAATTCGTTCTTTTCTAGCATCAAGCGGTACGCTTCACGAAGGCGCAGCATGCCAACCACTTCATCAATCTGATCACGGTACAGCACAATACGACCATGAGGAGAGTGAGTCAGCTGACGGACGATAGATTTCCAATCGTCATTGATGTCGATCCCCGTGATCTCATTACGTGGCACCATGATGTCGTTCACGGTGACGTGCTCCAGATCCAGAATCGAAACCAGCATGTCTTGGTGGCGACGAGGAATAAGGCCGCCCGCTTCGTTGACCACGGTACGCAGTTCTTCTGAGCTTAAGTGATCTTCAGTGGTGTGATCCGCTTTCACGCCAATCAAACGAATAAAGCCGTTGGTAATGAAGTTCACCAGCATCACCAGTGGTGACAGTATCTTCATCAGAATAGTAAGAAGGATACTACTAGCGTAAGAAACACGCTCTGGGTAAAGCGATGCGATGGTTTTCGGCGTGACTTCGGCAAACACCAAGACAACCATGGTGAGTGCTCCTGTTGCTATCGCGACACCTAAATCACCATACAAACGCATACCAAGAATGGTTGCGATGGCAGAGGCTAGGATATTCACGAGGTTGTTGCCGATAAGGATAAGACCAATCAGGCGATCTGGGCGGTCTAGTAGTTTTTCGACTCGCTTGGCCCCTTTATGCCCATTATTGGCTAAGTGCTTTAAGCGGTAGCGGTTCAAAGACATCATCCCTGTTTCTGAACCGGAGAAGTAACCTGATATGACGATAAGACACGCGAGTAGCGCAAATAAGATACCCGTAGATATGTCGTCCAAAACGCTGCTGTTCCTTGTATGTGTTTGGTTAATTTATGACCGAGCTTGGCCATTAAGTCAATGGAATAAGGGGTACTCTATTTTATTTGCCCATCAATATAAAGGATAAGGAGCACAAGGCTCCTTATTAATTGCAATTTTATAGATGGAGAACATCAACTTAAAATGATCTCTTTCACAAAGCGACTACCGAAGTATGCCAAGGTTAACAATGTCGCTCCCGCAACGGCAAACCAGGTAACCTTCTTACCACGCCAGCCTTTCTGGTAGTGTCCCCAAAGCAGAATCGAGTACACAATCCAAGCGATGAAAGAAAGAATGCCTTTGTGTGCTTTACCCTGGGCAAACATGTCTTGCACGAAGACAAAGCCAGTCAATAGGGTGCCTGTCAGTAGCAAGTTACCAATCAAGATAATCTTGAACAGTTGGCGCTCAACCATCATTAAAGGTGGCAAGTTCGGGTTGATTGCTAACGACTTCTTCGCTTTAAGCTTGTGATCGAGCCACGCCAATTGCAGTGCATAAAGCGCACCAATGGTTAAAGTCGCGTAGGAGAACAACGCAAAAGAAATGTGAATAAGTAGCTTAGGGTCGTTTTCTAAATGCTTAATAAAGGTGCTTGGTAAGAACGTAGCAGCAGTTAAATTGATGGCAGCAAAGCTATAAACCACAGGAAGAAGGAACCATAGGCGGTTCTTTAGCATCGCCACACTCATTACCAGCGAGATAATAAAGCTGATCAAAGAGGCAACATTAAGAATGCTGAGGTTTTGTCCTGAACCGTCGAAAATCAGATCACTCAGAATCCAAGCGTGAAAAACCAACGCACATGCCGCGCTGGCAAATACGGTTTTCGCTTTGATTCCAGACTGCTGAGAGAGTCCGGGAATGATGGTCGCAATTGCCAAAACGTAAAGAATGGCGGCTGCGATGGCAATTAAGCTATCCATGAATCTTAAGAGTTATTGTGCACAATGGTGAAAATTATACCTTGCATTACTCTTTGGGGCTATGGGCGATGCCTCATCAATCACGAGAGATGAGATATTGAAATTAACGAGTTAGCCCTCAAGTTAAGGATAAGAGCAGTGTTCGGGTATGACTGTGACGTTGGCTAAGGTATACTCACACTAATTAATCGCCATTTTAGCGAAGAGACAAAGATGTTTGAGAATTTAACGGATCGATTATCCAAAACGCTGAAGAATATCAGTGGCAAAGGTCGTCTGACCGAAGACAACATTAAAGAAACCCTACGTGAAGTACGCATGGCACTATTGGAAGCGGACGTTGCGCTTCCTGTTGTACGTGAATTTGTAAACCGCGTTAAAGAAAAAGCGGTTGGCGTAGAAGTTTCTAAATCCCTAACGCCGGGCCAAGAATTCATCAAGATCGTTCAAGCTGAGCTTGAAGCGGTAATGGGTGAGTCTAACGAAGCGCTTAACCTAGCAGCACAGCCGCCAGCAGTACTTTTGATGGCAGGTCTACAAGGTGCGGGTAAAACCACATCGGTAGGTAAGCTATCTAAGCTTCTGAAAGAGCGCGATAAGAAGAAAGTCTTGGTTGTGTCTGCCGACGTTTACCGTCCTGCGGCGATCAAACAGCTAGAAACCCTAGCATCAGACATCGGTGTCGACTTCTTCCCATCTTCACCAGATCAAAAGCCACTTGATATTGCTAACGCAGCAATTGACCACGCGAAGAAGAAATTCTACGACGTATTGATTGTCGATACCGCGGGTCGTTTGGCTATCGATGAAGAAATGATGGGTGAGATTAAAGATCTTCACTCAGCGATTAACCCGGTTGAGACGCTGTTCGTTGTTGATGCAATGACAGGTCAAGATGCGGCGAACACAGCAAAAGCATTCGGTGATGCGCTACCGCTAACTGGCGTGATTCTGACTAAAGTAGATGGTGACGCACGTGGTGGTGCGGCGCTATCGGTTCGTCATATCACGGGTAAGCCAATCAAATTCCTAGGTGTGGGTGAAAAGACCGACGCACTAGAACCGTTCCACCCTGATCGTGTTGCATCGCGTATTCTAGGTATGGGTGACGTACTGTCACTGATTGAAGGCCTACAACGCAATGTTGACCAAGAAAAAGCAGAGAAACTAGCGAAGAAGTTCAAAGAGAAGAAAGGTTTTGACCTTGAAGACTTCCGTGAACAGCTAGGTCAGATGCAAAACATGGGTGGCATGATGGGCATGCTAGATAAGCTACCAGGTATGTCTCAGCTACCATCAGACGTAAAAGACAAAGTCGATGACAAGATGTTCAAGCAAATGGAAGCGATCATCAGCTCAATGACAATGAAAGAACGTCAACGTCCTGAAATCATCAAAGGTTCGCGTAAAAAGCGTATCGCTGCAGGTTCAGGTGTACAGGTTCAAGACGTTAACCGTCTACTGAAGCAGTTCACCCAAATGCAGAAGATGATGAAGAAAATGCAGAAGGGCGGCATGAAAGGCATGATGCGTAACATGCAAGGCATGATGGGCGGTATGGGTGGCGGCGGTGGCTTCAACCCATTTGGTCGTTAAACGATTGCCTAGACTTTAGTTTCAGGGTGTTAGCTACATCACAAACTTGAATTTCAATTTATGTTGGTGAAAAAGTAACTAAACCCCTTGCATTGCTCCGGGATAAGAGTAAAATTCCGGAGCTTTATTTTGGCACGAGACCCCAGATTGTTCAGCTTTTTGGACGATTATTGGGGTTAATTTTATTTTTGAGAAAGCAAAGAGGACGACATGGTAACCATTCGTTTGGCACGTCACGGCGCTAAAAAGCGTCCATTTTATCAAATCGTAGTAGCGGACAGCCGCAACGCTGCAACTGGCCGTTTCATCGAGAAAGTTGGTTTCTTTAACCCAACTGCACAAGGTCAAGAAGAAGGTCTACGTCTAGACCTAGACCGCGTTAACCACTGGGTTGGCCAAGGCGCGTCTCTATCTGACCGCGTTGCTAAGCTAGTTAAAGACGCTCAAAAAGCGGCTTAATTTTACTTTAGAAGTAGAAACTAGTTTATGTCGATGAAAGGTAAAGAAACAATGAGCAACGAAAAGATTGTTGTAGGCAAGTTTGGTGCTACTTACGGCATTCGTGGTTGGCTTAAGGTTTTTTCCTACACAGACAATGCTGAAAGCATTTTCGATTACAGCCCTTGGTTTATTAATCAAAAGGGTACGTGGGTTGAGTACAAAGTAGAGAGCTGGAAGCGCCATAACAAAGGTATGGTGGCTAAGCTGGAAGGTCTGGATATTCGCGAAGACGCGCATTTACTGACGAACTTTGAAATTGCTATTGACCCTGCGGTACTGCCTGAATTGTCAGAAGATGAATTCTACTGGCGTGAATTGTTTGGGATGCAAGTAGTAACCACTAAAGGTTACGATCTAGGTGTCGTATCTGACATTCTAGAAACTGGCTCAAACGATGTTCTGGTTGTTAAAGCAAATCTAAAAGATGCTTTCGGGCAGAAGGAACGATTAATTCCGTTCCTTGAAGAGCAAGTGATCATCAAAGTTGATCGCGAAGCTCAACGGATCGAAGTTGACTGGGATCCTGGATTCTAATCTCCAAAATTACAGAGCGAGATAAACATGTGGGTTGGCGTTATTAGCCTTTTTCCTGAAATGTTCCGTTCTGTTACTGATTTTGGGGTAACAGGTCAAGCGGTTAAAAAAGGTCTTTTGTCGATTGAGACTTGGAATCCTCGCGATTTCACTCATGACAAACATCGCACTGTCGATGACCGACCTTACGGTGGTGGTCCTGGTATGTTAATGATGGTTCAGCCTTTGCGCGATGCCATTCATACCGCGAAAGCAGCCTCACCGGGTAAGACGAAAGTCATTTACCTTTCTCCTCAAGGTCGCAAGCTCGACCAGAAAGGAGTCGAAGAACTGGCAACGAATGAGAATTTACTTCTGATTTGTGGTCGTTACGAAGGGGTAGATGAGCGCATCATTCAATCTGAAGTCGACGAAGAATGGTCGATTGGTGATTTTGTGATGACGGGTGGTGAGATACCAGCCATGACGTTGATCGATTCTGTCTCTCGGTTTGTTCCGGGTGTACTAGGGGATTTCGCGTCAGCAGAAGAAGATTCTTTTGCAAATGGCTTGTTAGATTGCCCTCACTATACGCGTCCAGAAGTATTGGATGACAAAGAGGTACCAGCGGTACTGATGTCAGGCAATCACAAGGACATTCGTCAATGGCGACTAAAACAGTCGCTGGGCCGAACTTGGCTTAGAAGACCAGAGCTCCTGGAAAACCTAGCTCTGACTGACGAACAGGAACAATTACTTGCTGAGTTCATTAGTGAACATAACGCAAAGTAACCTAATTTATTTAGTATCAGTTTATTCTAGGAATTTAAAAAATGAGTAACATCATCAAAGCTCTTGAAGAAGAGCAAATGAAATCAGACCTACCTAAATTTGCACCAGGTGACACTGTTGTAGTTCAGGTTAAAGTTAAAGAAGGTGACCGTGAGCGTCTACAGGCTTTCGAAGGCGTTGTAATCGCAATCCGTAACCGTGGTCTTCACTCTGCTTTCACTGTACGTAAGATCTCTAACGGTGAAGGTGTTGAGCGTACGTTCCAAACACACTCTCCAATCGTTGATAGCATCGAAGTTAAACGCCGTGGTGCAGTACGTCGTGCCAAGTTGTACTACCTACGTGAGCGTTCTGGTAAGTCTGCTCGTATCAAAGAGAAACTTGCTAAGAAGTAATGCTATAACTAGCGTTCTCATAGTAAACGGAGCCCATCTGGGCTCCGTTTTTTTATGTGTGAAAAAGGGCGCAGTGCTTCGAGAGTCAGGAATACTTGCTCTGATATAGTGGAGTGCTTCGGTTAATGAGCGGCATTTGTCCTCCGAGAGATAGTAAAAAGTGATCCCCAACTCGTTCAATGGTATGGA